>DASXVO010000055.1 GCA_036504215.1 Vicinamibacterales bacterium
CACGTGCCAATGCGGCCGCCAGGACCTGGTTCCCGGTACTGCCCTCTTTCATCTCGCCCACCAGGACGTCCTGCAGGCGATTACCGAGCGCGAGCGCGTCGCGCAAACCCGCCGGCGCGTCGGCCTCGTCGGGCTTCAGCACGTACGCCACCTGCTGCACGTCGGCCGTGAGTCCCATGTAGGTCACGCCGATGTCGCAGCGCAGCATGTCGCCGCGCTCGATGACGCGCGGGTTCTTCGCGGCTGATCCCGGCGGCCGGACGATGTAGAACATCGGCTGGAACCAGGTCGAGAGCCGCCACTCGGCGATTCGTTCGCGCACCCACCAGGCGAGGTCGTCGATGCTGGTCACGCCAGGCTTGATGACGGCGCTCGAGAACGCGTCGGCGACGACCTGATGGGTGATCGCCACGATCTGCGGATAGAAGTCGATCTCCGGCTGGGAACGGCGTTCCATCCAGCCGACCGTCAGGCGGCCGGCGGACACGACGCGACTGGCCAGGTCTGGGCCCAGCGAACGCACGAGCAGGTTCTTGTGCGCGGCCGAGAGCCCGTCGGCAAACGCGAACGTCTCGGACTCGTCCACCGCGATCTTCCTGGGATTCCTGGCCCTGATGATGGCCGCGAGACGCTGCCACGGGTCGAGTTGCTCGGGTTCGAAGGCCGGCTGGTAGTAGTCGGCGAACTCCTTGTGGAGGTCACCACTGCCGTAGCGGTTCACGATGAGATGCTCGATGCCAGCCGCTCCCCTGTCGAAGAACACCAGCATCGTCAGGCGCCAGGCGAACATCGAGGGCGCGGGAACGAGCGTCCAGTACACCGGGTCTTCGTTGTGCTCGCGGCAGATGACCACCCACATGTCGATCTGCTCGCGGCGCATGATCTTCGGCAGGACGGTCTCGAAGCGGACTTTCAGCCAGCGGTTCTGCAGGAGCGCGCGATCCTTCTGATTCAAAATCGCCGGCGCAGCAGCCGTCGCAATCTGGGCCGGCAGGAGCACGGCCAGCAGGAGCAGTGACATCAGAACAACCGTGCAGCGGCCGGCGGACCATCGCGTCATGTACCCTCCAATCTCGGCCATGGACTCTACCCGAGGCCGGTCTGGCGAAACAACCGCGAGATCCGGTCTGGCACCCGTCAGCCCTTGCCCGACGCCTGCAACCGTTTCAGCAGCTGGATCTGGCCGGCGTGGTACAAGTCGTGAGCGGTCACGCCGCGGATGAGAAACGCCGCGGAGTACTTGCTGCGCGGCACGCGCTGGTCGAGCCGTCCCGGGTCGAGCGTCATCACGGCCTGGCGCAGCCGACGGTGTTCGTCGATGAGCAGGCGCACGTCGCCGCGCCACGAACCGGCCGGATCGGCATCGCCTGCCACCGGGCGCGCGAACCAGTTGCTGCCCTCGAGCGCGAACGTGCCCCTTGCCTCCCCGGTGAGCTTCCGTCGCACGGCGTACTTCCAGTAGGCCGCGTGCACGGCCAATTCCCAGATATTGTGACGCCCCGGCGCCGAGCGCCACGACGCCTGCACAGGCTTCACGGCACGGAGGGCGCCGCGCAGGTTGGCGCCGTGCCACGACATCCTGTCGAAGGCTTCATCGAGTGCGTCCAGCAACTGCGCCAGCCTCGTATCCCCGGTCTTCGCCATCGTTCAGCCTCCGTCTCGCCTGGAGCGTGCCATCGGTGTTCCGTGTCGCTCCTCCCCCGCAGGTCGCCTCGTTCGGCCGCCTGTCTACGATCCGGCCGTCGCGGTGCCCGGTCCCGACGCCGGTGTCCAGGCCGTCGCGGCCTTGGTCTTGATCTCTCGGAACTTGTCGCTCACGCCCGAGAGCCGCTCGTCCCACTCGGCGTTGATCGCCTGGTTCTGGATCACCACGTGGAACTTCGTCATCACCATGACGAGGAAGATCGGCTTGAGAAACGCCTGCCGCACGTTCGACGCGAACAGCGCGGCGATGGCCAGCCCGCCCAGGAAGCCGCCCGGCTTGGCCGACGCCGGGAGCAACGCCAGCATCAGGAACGCCGGCAGCAGCATCACGATCCAGACGACCGCGGTGAGCACCTTGTCCAGCACGACGACGTAGATCGCCGTCTTGAGAATCTCGGTGCTGTTCTGCGCGTAGTAGATGAGGCCGTCCTTCCCGGCGCGCCATGGGTTCTCGTCGCCCCGCGCGAGGTCGTAGGAGAAGATGGTCTCGTCGATGTACCGGGTCGCGGCCCGCACCACCGCGTTCACGATGCCCATGACCGACTGCAGGCCGGGAATG
Organism: Vicinamibacterales bacterium; assembly: GCA_036504215.1. NCBI lineage: Bacteria > Pseudomonadati > Acidobacteriota > Vicinamibacteria > Vicinamibacterales > Vicinamibacterales bacterium. The sequence goes on from DASXVO010000055.1 coordinate 2,264, forward strand.
GGAATGAAGCCGGCGATCCAGTCGAGCGTCCGGTTGAACGTCGACACCACGCCGCGAATCAGCAGGCTGATGGCCAGCAGGACGTTGACCTCACCGAATCGCTCGGTGACGATGCGCTTGCCGTAGTCGAACATGCCGGTGGCGCCGTTGCCGATGCTGCCGTTGGTCATGAGCTCGGTCAGCACGGCGACATGGCCGGCCTGGATCAGGTAGAGCGCGTAGCGCACGACGAACCACCACGCGTAGCCGTAGCCGCCGAGGCCGACGATCATCCAGCCAACGCCGACAAACGGGTGGATCCTGGCGCCGAGCAACGCGGCGCCGCCGAAGGTCGCGCCGAACCACGCTACTGTGACCAGCGTGAAACCGACGAGGATCCCGAAACGGACGAGCGCATACGGCAGCGTCCGGGCGACGAGCGAGACAGCCGTGCCGAAGCCCGCCTGGGTCACCGCCAGCGGATACGAGTGACGAACCGGGGCGTCGGGGTGGCTGAAGGATGTCGGAGAGGCAGTCATCGGTCATCGTTCCTTTCTGTCGAGCCAACCGTGCGCGCGCATCCAGTCGAGGAGGCGGTCGGGCCATTCGGATGTCGGGCCGAGGCCCGCGCGCGTGCCGAACGCGTGCTGGCCCTTTTCGTAGAGGTGGAGTTCGGCCGGGACGCCTGCGCGCCGCAAGGCCTGGAAGAACAGCAGGCTGTTCTCGAGGGGCACGCTCGTGTCCTCCGCCGTGTGCACCATGAAGACCGGGGGCGTGTTCTTCGTCACTCGTGTCTCGACGGAGAGTCGCTCCAGGAGCGCCGGCGACGGCTGTGCCCCCAGGAGATTGCGCCGCGAACCTTCGTGGGCGTGCGGCGGCTTCATCGTGATGACGGGATAGAGGAGTGCGACGAAATCCGGGCGCGCGCTCGTGGAGTCGAGGGCTGCCCCGGTGCGACCCTCGGGCGCGTCGTAGAGCGTGGCCGCGCTGGCCGCCACGTGCCCGCCCGCAGACGCGCCGAACACGCCAATTCGATCCGGGCTGACGCCGAACTCCGCCCCGTGCGCACGAACGTATCGCACGGCACGAAGGACGTCCTGTAGCGGCGCTGGATGCCCGTACTCGGCGAGCCGGTACTTGAGGATGAACACCGTCACGCCCGCGGCCGTCAGCCGACGCGCCACGCCGTCAGCTTCGTTGGCGATGGCGAGCCGCGCGTACCCGCCACCGGGGCAGTTGATCACCGCCGTACCGGTCGCGATGTCGGGCGGGGCCGGCACGACAGTCAGCGTGGGCTTCTGCACGTTGAAGACACGCCCGTCCTCCACTCGCTCTTCACCGCCGCCCGGCTTCGCTCCAGGCACGCCTTCGGGCCAGAGTTCGATCACGCGGGCCGTGGTGGCCGTCGCGCGCCGCGATGGGGCCCCCTGGCGCGGCGTGGCGCCCACGTGAACGACCACGACCGCAACGAGTCCAACGACTACGGCAGCTGCAACGCTCATCGACCTCAAAGCGAGCTCCCTGCATCCGGGCCAGGAACGACTCCATCGAGTCGGCCGGATGATATCCCATATTGGGCCGGGACTATTTTCCCGAATCGGCGACGAAACTGTAAGAATAGGTACCTCGAGCTCGACACGGGTCCCGACCCCGTTTCTCTGCACAGGGGCAAACTACCATGCCTCCTTCAGCGACGACACTCGAAGCGATCGGCTGGCTGGCGCTCACGGGGTTGCTGGCCGTGTTCATCGCGCTCGGCCTCCTGAAGTTCATCGTCTTCCTGCTGTTCATGCGCCTGGTCATGGACCTGCTCGTGGACAGCCTAGGCAACCGCGTGGGGTTCATGTCCAGGAAGGCCATCCTCTACGCCGTCTCGCTGATCGTCGCAGGCGTCATCGCCCTGCTCGCCGCCGTCGTCGTACCGTCCTTCGCGGCGGAGCTTCCCGCGTACACGCTGAACCTCGACCGGAACCTGACAGGCAAGGTCACCGAACTGCTCGCCTCGACAGGGGTCTCGGTGGACGTCGAGATGTTGAAGGTCAGGGCGATGGAGTGGGGTCGCGAGCACGTCGGCGAGTCCATGTCGCTCGCCAGGCGAGCCGGCACCAACGTGGTGCTCCTGATCATGGCCTACATCATCACCGTCGTCGTCAAACACGACCGGATCGGCGAGGCGGACGCGCGGGGATCGGGTCGCCCGCCGGACAACCTGTGGGAGTTCCTCGCAGACTTCCTCGGGCAGAAGATCGGCACGTTCTACCGGGGCTTTCGCCAGGTGATGGCCGGCCAGGTGGTGATTGCGCTCGTCAACGCCGCCCTGACGGTCGGCCTGCTCGTCGTGCTCGGCATTCCCCACAAGACCGCGCTGACCGTGCTCGTCTTCGTGTTCGGCCTCTTGCCGATCGTCGGCAACCTCATCTCGAACACCGTGATCTGCGTGAGCGCCCTCTTGTGGACCGGGCCCGCTCAGGTTCTCGTGGCGCTCGCGTTCCTGGTGGTGATTCACAAGCTCGAGTACGTCCTGAACGGAAAGATCATCGGACACATGGTGAAGCTGCCGCTCCACCTGACGCTGCTCGGCCTCATCGTGGGCGAACTGCTGTTCCACATCTCCGGCATGATCCTCGCGATTCCGTTGATCCTGTTCGTGCGGGCCGAGTTGGCTGCGGTCGAGATCGGCGCGCCGCAGTCGTCCTGATCGCAGGCGCCAGGCCGTGGCGGCACAGGGGAGTCCGCTCGTTCCTGGTGCAGTTGCTCGAGGATGCGCTCACCCTCCGGCGAGAGACGGTCGAAGCGCTCGTTGCGCCTGTCCTCTTCAGGCCGGTCCGCTTTGCCGGCGCGACGCGTCCGTGGCTGACTGGGTGGCACCCGCTGGTCCCGGCGGATCCGGCGCCTCGCTGCGAACCTCCCACTCTGTCGCGCCCGCGGTGAGAAGCACCAGGCCGAGGCCCCCAACCGTCACCACCGCGATCAGGCGCAGGACGAGCACCATCATCCCGAACATCACGTCCTGCTGATCCGAGATCACCGTCACGAGATAGAGCTCGGTGCTGTTGTTCGGCGTGACCCCCCGCATGTGGAAGGGCGCCCGGGTGAGTCGAGAGGCCATCTGCACGACCGGCTGGTCGAAGGCGGTGAGGTCGGCGCCGCGCTTCGCGAACCGCGCGCCTGCCCAGACCCCGTACGACAGCGCGAGAGCCGCCAGCACGAGGCCTGCGACGAGATTGCGCCGAGGCCGGCCCGTGAAGACCGAGCGGCGGAAGCGCACGGAAAGACGTACCGGCTCAGTGGGCATCCTGACATTCTACTGCCGCATCGCGCGCCGCCCGCTCAGCCAGCGCCGGCACGCGCGTGCCTTCCTGGAGCGGATCTGGTGGAGGCAATCGGCCCGAGCGGGGGTATAGTCGATGTCCGGATGGAGGCATCGTGCCCTCCTACGCCTGCCATGCCGCGATATTCGACGAGCGCGTCCCGGGGAAGACGATGGGACGGGAGCAGATGTCATGACAAGACCACGACTGCTGGTGATCCTTCTCTCGCTCGCGGTGATGCCGACTGCCGCGCGCGGCCAGGCCCCGTCTCCAATCCTCGAGAGCCACGAGGGCGACGACTACACGCGCTACGAACTGCTGACGCCGGGGTCGGGGCAATTCCGGATCGTCTATGAAGTCACGGCCACGTCGCCAGGCGCCAGGTTCTATTTCAACATCATCCGGAAAGGGAGCGAGGCCAGCGACGAAGCGGTTATCGATCAGATGACCGGCCAACCACTGCCGTTCACGATGGTGAACGGAACCGCCGCGCGCGCGGCCGGCCTGGCGCACGCCGATCCCGACGCTCAGTACATCCAGGTGACGCTCTTGCGGGCCGTGCCGACGGGCGGCGAGATTCGACTGCGGATCCTCAAGACCTACAAGGATCCGAAGTCGTACTACCAGGAGGCCGGCGGGATCGTGTTCGCCCGCGGCCTGGGCATCCGCCGAAACTCGGTCGTGATGCCGGCCGGCTACGAGATCGTGTCGTGCAACGTGCCGTCTCAGGTCGTTCGGACTGCGGATGGGCGGCTCACGATCAGCTTCTTCCACACGGGCGCCGGCGAGGCGCCGCTCGTGGTCAAGGCCCGGCCGCTGCAGAAGACGGTCGCAACCCCTGCTTCGATGACGAATCCAGCCACGGCGGCCCCCACGGCGAGAGCGACCGTCACGGCCCCGGCCGCCCCGCCGTCGATCGCGGAACGCCTGAGTGAGCGCGCGCACCAGGACCGCGAGATCGTGTATTTCCTGCAGCAGCCGGAATCCCACTCCTTCTCGCTCTACCACGACTACACGGAATCGCAGCCGGGGATCGACAAGTACCTGAACGTCGTCCGCGCTGGCAGCCGCGCGTCGAATCCCTCGGCGAGGCTGCTCGACACCGGTGAAGCGTTGAAGGTGGAGACTCTGAAGGGCGATCAGATCACCGCCGCCCGGCTCGACATCGGCGAACCGGTGACGCCGGCCACGGAAGTCGTGGTCATCCGCTTCCCCGCCGTGCAGAAGGGACAGTCGGTCCGACTTCGCATCCTCGAGACCTATACGGATGGAGGCCGCTACTACCTGGATGGCGACGAACTCGTGTGGGACCGGAGTCTGGGCCGACCGCGAAACGCGGTGGTCCTCCCAGCGGGCTGGTATCTCTCGGCAAGCTCGATCCCGGCCGTGGTGAGGATGACCGAGGACGGCCGCGTCCGGCTGGACTACGACAACCCCCGGCCAGATGAGGTCGACGTCTTGCTGAAGGCCGCGCGGCGGTGATGGATCTGCCTTCTTCAAGTCTGCCGCCCCTCACGCCGATTACACGAAAGCCCCGAGGTGTGATGTGACGATGATGAAGGTGCTGCTGGTTGATGACAGTCTGACGATTCGGTCCCTGCTGCAGCGGACGCTCCACGGCTTGTTCCCCGTGGAGACCGCCCACGCCGCCAACGGGGTGGAGGCGTTGGCGCAGATCAACCACCACCGCTTCGACCTCGTGATTCTCGACGTCAACATGCCCGTGATGGACGGCGTCGAGACGCTCGAGGCGATCCGCACGTCACCAGACCACGCCGCGCTGCCTGTCGTCGTCCTCACCAGCGAGCGGAACGAGGCCGTTGTCCGGCGCCTGGTGGAACTGGGCGTCAGCGATTTTCTCTCGAAGCCGCTCCGGACCGAGGTCCTCGGAGAACGACTGCTCAAGCTCCGGAACCAGTGGCTGGATCGCGCAAAGGCCGCGCTCCCCATCTCGCACCAGGCGGGCGAACGCCTCAGGATCATGGTCGTCGAGCAGGATCCGGACCGGCGTCACTTCTTCACGACCGTTCTCCACTCGCACTTCGATGTCGTCGAGGCCGATTCCGGGGCCGCCGCCCTTCAAATCTGCCTCGCACCGAACCAGCAAAAGCTCGACCTCGTGCTGGTTGGCGATCAGATTGGGCTGCCCCCGGTCGAGATGTTCGTGCCGAAACTGCGGACGCTGGCGCCCGCGTCGAGCGCCCGCATGGTCGGGTGCCGATCGAGTCGTCAGGCCAGCGACATGCGCATCGAGCACCTGTTCGACGGCATGGTGCAGCGAAGCCTCGTGCCGGAGGTCTTCCTCGCGGAGTTGCAGCGGATCTTCTCCGGCGCCGGCCGTCCGCTCGGCAAGCTGCTGGCGCTCCGCCCGAGCCTGCGCAAAGACATCGTCTCCGCGACTGAGCAGGTATTCGGGATCATGCTGTCGGTGCCGGTCGAGTTGAGCGACAGCGGATCCGCGGCGGCCACCAGCCAGCCGCTCGATGGCGCCCACGCCACCATCGGCCTCGAGACCGACGGCGAGCTCACGCTGGACCTCCGGTTCGACGCGAGCCACCAGACCGGCCGGGAGATCGCGGCCCGCATGATCGGTGTGGATGCGAGCGAAGTGCAGGACGCCGACGTGCTGGCATCGGCGGCCGAGCTCGTCAACATCGTCATGGGTCGACTGCGAAACCGGCTGGTGGAGACGGACGTGCACGCGCAGATCCAAATCCCGAAGACCTGGTTCGGCGACGACGGCTCGGCACCTGTCGCGGATGACCCGGACGGGATCGTTCTCCACTTCGGTTCCCCCGCCGCCAATCTCTCGTTCCAGCTCACGCTGTCGGCAGGACCCAAGAGCAGCGGATAGCGGGACAGCGGGACGCAGACGTCTCGAACGGCCGCTCAAGACGTCTGGACGAGCGCGCGGCATGCGGCGACCGCGGCATCGAGCGCGCCGGCGAAGCGGGCCATTGGTTCAGCGACGGTGCCGCCCTGGTTGGCGATGGCATCGGGAGACGATGCGGCGGACATCGCACGCTCGAGATCGACGGACGCGTCGTACAGCCCAGTCGCACCGAGTGTTCCCGACACACCCTTGACCGTGTGCACGAGACGGCCGGCACACGTCCAGTCGCCTGCGTCCACCGCCTGGCGAACCTTCTGCACGTGATCGGCGTAGTCTGTCACGAACACGCCGAGCAGTTGCACGGCAAGCTCCTCGTCACCTCGCAGTTGGCCGACGAGCCGGCTGAAGTCCACGCCCCCCGAGACCGGGCGGTCCCCGTTGACCGGGACGCGTGCGGTCGTGGCAGGTGCCCCGCGATCGGGCAGTTCGTCTGGAACGCCGGCGTCGGCGCGGCCTGCCCACCTCGCCAGCGCCGCGAACAACTCCTTCTCGTCGATCGGTTTGCCGACGTAGTCGTTCATTCCCGCGTCCAGGCACTCCTCGCGCACACCCGACATCGCGTGCGCCGTCATCGCGATGATCGGGAGGCTGTCGTACTGCCAGTTCTCGCGGATCCGCGCGGTAGCCTCGTATCCATCCATCTCCGGCATCTGAATGTCCATCAGCACCACGTCGTACGTCTTCGCCTCCACCATGCGCACGGCCTCGGCACCGGTGGCGGCCACATCCACCTCGATGCCCGCGCCTCGCAGCACGGCCTTCGCCACGTCCTGATTGATGGCGGAGTCCTCGGCCAGCAGCACGCGCAACCCGCGGATTTGCCGCTCGTTCGCCGATCCCTCGGCCGGGCCACGCGCCGACGACTGGCGGGCAGACGGCCCTTCGACCGCGCATTCGATCACGTCGATCAGCAGCCCCGGATGGATCGGTTCGATGAGCGGGGTCCACGTCCCGCGCTCCTCGGGCGGCGCCGCCTCGAGGTCGAGCGAGCTGATCGACACGACGGTCGGGATCTCGCGGCACCCGGCCTCGACCCTGATCGTGCGCGCCACGTCCACCCCGAACGTGCCGGGAGCGCACCAGTCCACGACCAGCAGATCTGCGGGGGCGGCCCCCAGCGCGCGAATGGCCGACTCAACGGAGTCGGTTGGCGTCACACGCAGGCCCATTTCGCGAAGTTGGTGCGACAGCGTTTCCCGCACGGCCGCCGATCGCACCATCAACAGCGCGTGGCGCCCCTTCACTCCAGGCGGCACGGACGCGGCGAGCGTCGCCTCGCTCGCGCAGTCCACGCTCACGGTGAACGTGAACGTGCTCCCGCGGCCCGGCACGCTCGCGACCTCGATCGTCCCGTCCATCATTTCGACCAGGCACTTCGAGATGGTGAGGCCCAAACCCGTCCCGCCGTACTTCCTGGTCGTCGAGGCGTCGGCCTGGCTGAACGCCTGAAAGATCCGGTTCTGCTGCGCCGGCGTCATGCCGATGCCGGTGTCCTCCACCGAGAAGCGGAGCCGCGCACGATCGCCAAGCCGTTCGACGAGATCGACGCGCGCGATTACGTGGCCGGTCGCGGTGAACTTGATCGCATTGCCGACGAGATTGGTCAGGACCTGCGACAAGCGGAGCGGATCTCCGACCAGCTGGCACGGCACGTCGGGCGCCGCGGTGATGAGCAGCGCCAATCCCTTCTCTCCCGTCTTCAGCGAGAACAGGTCGGACACCTGGCCGAGCAGCGGCATCAACTCGAACGGCGCGCGCTCGAGATCCAGCCTCCCCGCCTCGATCTTCGAGAAGTCCAGGATGTCGTTCACGACCGCCAGGAGGCTGTGGCCGGACACCGAGATCCGACGGAAGTAATCGCGGGCAGTGGGCGCGGCGTCGAGTTTCAGTCCGAGCCCCGAGTAGCCGAGGATCGCGTTCATCGGCGTGCGGATTTCGTGACTGATGTTCGCGAGGAACTCGCTCTTGGCTTTCGTCGCTTGCATCGCGCGGTCGCACGCCTCGGCGAGTTCGTCGTCACGGTGGCGCAGTTCCTCGGTCCGTTCGGCCAGCGTCCGCTCGAGCCGGCGCTTGTCACGCTCGAGGGTGCGCAATCGCGAGCGGACGGCGCCGTAGCCGGCGGCGAGGATCACGAGCGCATAGCCGACCAGAGCCCACCACCTGAGCCACGGCGGCGGCGCAACCCGGAACGGGAACGACACTGGATCCGGCAGGCGTCCGGCATGGCCCCGAGCGGTAACCTCGAGAACGTATGACACGTGGCGCAGTCCGGTGAACTCGCGCGACGAGGCGGTGCCGGTTGGTCTCTGGCCAGCGGCTGCCGGCGCGGTGAGAAGCCAGGCCGCGACAAGCGCGGCAAGCGCGGCAAGCGCGAGACGACGGGCAGTCATCAGAAAGGTAATCGGCACGGCGGGCCCGAAGCTCATCATCTTCAGGTCCCGGTATGCCGAGAAGGAACGGAACGTGACTGGCCGGTGGAGGGGGCTGGCGGCTGGCGGCCTGCTGCGAATAGGATCTGTCATTGGAGGTTCCAATCATGCGTACTGTTGCCGGCCTGCTGGCGATCTGTCTTCTCCTTGGTCCGAGCCTCGGGTCCGCGGGTGCGCAGGGCATCACGCAGCAGCAGGCTGACGACATGCTGAAAGAGCTGCGGGGCATCCGCGCGGTGCTCGAGCGGATGGCGGCCGGTCAGGCCTCAGCGCGCCCGACCACGCCGCCGCCGGCCCCCGACCCGCGCGTCCGCCTCCCGAAGGTCGGAGGTCACGTGCTCGGCAAGCCCGATGCGCCGATCACCATGGTGGAGTTCACGGACCTGCAGTGCCAGTACTGCGCCCGCTTCGCAAACGGCGCGTTCCCGCAAATCAAGTCGGAGTACATCGACAAGGGGCTCGTTCGGTTCGTCACGCGCGATTTCCCGCTCGACATCCACCCACACGCGGAGCTGGCCGCCCGCGCCTCTCGCTGTGCCGGAGAGCAGGGCCGGTTCTGGGAGGTCCGCCGGACGTTGATGATCAACTACTCGAAGTTGAATCCGGACTTCATCACGGCCACGGCCACCGACGCCAAGCTCGACATGGCGGCCTTCACCGGGTGCCTCAGCAGCGGGCGTTTCAAGGACGAGATCAGGAAGGAGCTCGATGAGGCGTTCGACTTCGGCGTCGAGGGCACTCCGACGTTCTTCATCGGGCGAACGCAGGGCGAAGGCCTCGAGGGCCAGCGCGTGGTCGGCGCCCTGCCGTTCGAGATGTTCGACGCGAAATTCAAGGAACTGCTGAAGAAGTAGCTCAGGCCCGCGGATCCGAGGAGGTGCGGCGAAAACGGGGTCGTTGGGGGTCGGGGCGAAGATACTCGGTCCAGACGTGCATCACGGCAAGCCAGGGGTGACGCCGGAACATCTTCGGGCCGGCGTACCGCATGACGGTCTGCATCGAGGCCCGACGCGCGGCCTGATAGCAGTGAACCGGGCACACCTTGCAGGTCGGCTTGCCGTCGCCGTACGGGCAGCGGTCGAGCCGCTGCCGGGAGTAGTCCAGGAGGCCCGCGCAGTCGTCGCACAGCCCGCCACGGGGTGATCCGTGGAGGTCGGTGCAGTAGATCCCGACCATCGCGGCCACGGTGCGCTTCTCGCGTTCGACGTGACGGCGGTCCATGAGTCCGTTCTACACCATCGGCCGCCTCCGCGTCATGATCGGGATCACGTACCCCGCTACTGCTCCTGTTGCTGCTGACGCCGCCTGGCCAGGGCCGCCTCGCGCCCGGCGGTGATGTGCGGGACGATGCCGATGAGGCGCTCGATGAGCATGAGCTGCGCCCTGTGGTGCATCTCGTGCTCCTTGACCGACAGCAGCATCTCGAAGCGCGTCTTGCTCGGCGGGCTCGACGGCGGCTCGAACTCCACGCGTTCGGCCAGCACGTCATCCGACAGCGTCTCGAGCCAGGAGGCAAAGATCTCGCCTTCTTCCTCCAGCACCTTGACGAGCGCATCCTTCGTCGTCAGGGCCGCCTCCTCCTTACGGGCGCGCTCGAAAATCCCGGCGAAGAACTTGAAATCGAACGCCGACATCCGGTCGCCGTGAACGCGGTGCTGCCACCGGGGAGCGACCGCGACGTGCGCCAACATCTCCGCGACACTTCGCACACCCGGCGCCGCCCGGAACTGGTACTGCTCCTCCGGTATGTCCTTCGCGACTCGGACCGTGTTCGCCCGCACGACGCGGAACGACCGCGCCAGATCACTCGCTCCATATCCGCGCATCGCTGTTCCTCCCTTGGGACTCTCCAGGCTCCGGGGACCAGGAAGCCGCTGCCTGTAGGATAACCCGAAGGATATAGAATGCGCCGCATGTCATGTCGCCCTCCCGTCGTCCTGTGCGTCGTCGCACTCTTTGCCACCGCCTGCGCCCCCGTACCGACCGGCTTCTCGTTGGATCGGGCGCGGAAGCACGTGCGCGTGTTGTCCGAGACGATTGGCTGCCGCCCTGTGGGCAGCGACGCGAATCGTCAGGCACGCGAATACATCGTCGACGAGCTGCGACGCGACGGATTCGAGGTACGCCTGCAGGAAGCGAATGCGTCGCGCCCGGAGTACGGACTGACGACGCGCGTGTTCAACGTCATCGCGTTGAGGCAGGGCACCTCGCCGGACACCGTGGCGTTGATCAGCCACTACGACTCGCCCCCTGAGTCCGTCGCTGCGGCGGACGATGGCCTCGGGGTGGCGGTGAGCCTCGAGGCCGCACGCGTCCTCGCCCAGCGAACGAATCCGCGCTACACGCTGCTCGTCGCCGTGACCGACGCGGAAGAGGTCGGGCTGATGGGCGCGGCGGCGCTCGTCGAGGACCCGGTGATGCTTCGGGTGCGGGCGTATCTGAATTTCGAGGCGGTCGGGACCTCCGGCCCCAGCATGCTGTTCCAGACGGGACCCGGCAATGCGTGGCTGGTGAAGGCGTGGGCCAGGGCGTCGCGCCGGCCGGGCGGCGCGTCGATGTCCACCGAGATCTACAAGCGGCTCCCCAACGATACCGACTTCACCATCGTGCAGCGCCTGGGGATTCCGGGGCTGAACTTCGCGCCCATCGGCAACAGCGAGGCATACCACACGCACCGGGACATTTCGGCCAACCTCGGCGACGACACGATCCTGACCACGGGCGAGAATGCGGTCGCGATCGTGCGCGCGCTGGACGGTGTCGACATCACCGAGCGCTCCGCGACCGAGCAAGCCACCTATTTCGACATTGCCGGGCGCGCGGCCGTGGTCTACGGTCCGCGGACGGCCACGACGATTGCGTGGGCGGCCTTCGTGCTCGGAGGCCTGGCGTGGCTCAGGGTGTTCGTGACGGCCCGGAAGACCGTCGGGCTGATCCGGGTCCTCATGGGTGTCGCGTGGACGATCGTGGGCGTGGTCGCGGCGGGCGCGGCCATGGTGGGCGTCACCTGGCTCGCACGCTTCGTCTCCGACACCAATCATCCGTGGTACTCGCATCCCGAGCATCTCTTCGCGTTGCTGGCTGGCGCGGGGTTGCTGGCACTCTGGGTGCTCGCGAGACTGGCCGCCTGGCTGCCCCGGCGGGCCCAGGGCTGCATGCAGCCGTCGTGCGTGTGGTCGATCGCGCTGCCGCTGTGGATGGCAGGTACCTGGTGGTTGAATCGCGTGGCCCCCACTGCCAGCTTCATGCTGGCCTGGCCGTTGATCGCGGCGGGCGTCTGTCTGCTCGTCACGCCGCTCACCAACCGCGTCGCGTCGCGCGCGGCGGCGGGCGTGGTGCTCCTCGTCGCCGTCGGCACGTCGCTCGCCAATGCCCCGGCGCTCTTCCACTTCGTGGACCCCGTCTTCGGTCGCCTCGGCGTGGTGATGCCTGTCTGGGTGTTCGCGGCAATCGCCCTGGCGTTCTGCATTCCGGTCGCACCGTCGCTCGTCGCGCTGATGTGCGGGCGCCGTGCGGGAACCACGCGCGTCGAGGGGTGTGTGTTGCTGCTGCCCGTCGTCGTGGCGTTCGGATCGGTGGTCATGTCTCCACCGTACAGCGTCGAGCGGCCGCAGCTCCGGGTCGCCCGCTACATCAACGGCGGCGAGGGTATCGAGTACTGGGAGGTGGGTGGACTGGAGGCGGAACGCGCCCCGGAGCCGGGCCCGGGAGGCACATGGAAGAGCGTGCAGGATGCACCGCGAGTCGGCGTCCCGATCTTCCGATTGCGTCGGCCGTATGTGTATCGTATCGAGCGGCCCGTCGTCCCGACCTCGCCCGGCTTTCCCGGTGAGGTGGCCGCCACGCTCGAGCCTCGCCCCGACGGCGGCGTGATGCTGCGGGTCCGGGTCGTTTCTTCGTCCTCGACCGCAACCGTGTCGTTGTGGCTTCCGCGCGGCATCACACCGATCCGGGCGAACCCGGACGGACGCGACGCCGATGGGCGCTGGCGCGCGGTGTTCATCGCGCCCCCGGCGGGTGGCGTCGAATTTCGCGTGGACCTCCCGGCCGTCACACCCGGGACCCTGTCCGACACCCATGTGGCGATCCTGGACCGCGGCCTTCCCGGCGGCTCCGGATGGGAACACCTGCCCGCCTGGCTGCCGCAGGACGCCGCCGCGTGGACAGCCCGGTCGGTCTACCTTCAGAAGCTGGCGCTTGGCGGAACGAAATAGCAGGCGGGTCCACGAACACGAAGGGGACGGGCACCGGCCCGTCCCCTCTTCACCTCTCGGTTCTCTGTTCCGGGTGCTGACTCCCGGCTCCTCGGTCGTGGTTCCCGAGGCGTGTCAGTAGATCTCCATCTCCCCGCGGAACGGAATCACCTCGCCTGGGATGACCTCGACGTCCCAGACCATCGAGCGGTACCCGTCGGCCTGGACCTCGATTCGGTGGCGGCCGGGCGAGATGGTCAGTGGCGCAGCGCTCGGCGGGAAGTTGCCGACCACGCCGACGTAATCGCCGTCCACGAACACCGCGGCGTCACCCGGCGAGATGTCGAAGCTGAGGCCGCCGTACGCCACGCCGGGGCCGACGTTCACCATCCCCTGCGGGTAGCCGTAGACGGGCAGGTCGTAGCTGCTCACGTAGCCGTAGGGGTACGGCACCGGGAACCCGAGCCACAGACCGAAACCGAGATTGAGCCGCGCCCGGAACGAGTAGTACGGCCCATCGAAGTACCGCGGCCGGTAGTGGTCGAAGAAGCCGTAGGAGCGATACGGGGCGCGGGGGTAGTAGGACCCGTACCCGTAGCTGCGGGGCACGGCGCGCCCGTAGCCGGCGTAGCCGCGGTCACGATACGAGCCGCTGTAACCCCGGTTCGAGTAGTACTGGCCCGAGTAGCCGCGGTTCGAGTAGCCGCGATCCGGGTAGCCGCGGTTCGAGTAGTTGTGATCCGAATAGTTGCGATCCGAGAAGTTGCGGTTCGAGTAGCCCCGGTCGGACGGACGTCGATCTGCGTACTGCTGTCCGCCGTAGGCGCGCGGCACCACGTTCTGACGAGGCGCGTCGTACCGGGGTTGCGTGTACTGCCGCGACTCGCTCGGACGAGGCTGCGGGTATTGCCGCTGTTGCGGTTGCGGTTGCTGGTACGAGCGCCCTTGCTCGCGGGGCACGGCTCGCCGTTCGCCGCCGCCGTCGCGCTGTCCAGCGCCACGCTGCCCATCGCGCTCGCCGCCCCGATGTTCGCCGCCACCAGGCCGCTGCGCATCCGCCGGCAGCGCGGTCAGACCGAGCGCGAGCACGAGCACGACTGGAATCGTCGGGTTGAGTTTCATGATGCCCTCCACCGTCAGCCGAACACCCGATCCCCTGTTGACGCTCGAGCGACCGGAGCAGGCTATGCCCGGGATACTTCAAGGTTGATGCCAAGTTCAACCGTCTAAATTGCCGATGATTCTACCTGGTACTGGCGATCGGCCGCCCATCTCCCAGCCTGCAGAGGACAGTTGCCGTTCCGGTGGACCGCTCGCACATTCGCGAGAGCGCCGGACCTCCCGGCGCCACCAGCTCAACCCGCCGTCAGTTCCGGCACTCGAGGAGCGGCCGTAAGGGCTTGTCGCCGGCCCCTGGCACCACCGTAACGCGTCCGTCCCACCGGATCACCTCCAGCCGAGGCTTCCTGATGGGCGCAGCTGGATTATAAACCCTGAGCTCACCTGTGTTGACCATGCTTCGCGCCCTGCGCACCCTGTGAAACGGACGTTCAGAGCGCCAGAGGGTGGTCAACACAACTGAGTCGAAGGGTGGAACGACCGAGGAGGAGAGAGGGAGCAACCTCTGTCACCCTACATTCGCGTGAACAGCGAACCCACGCTGACCGACACTGACACGGCCACGTATCCCGCCCCGACAAATTTCTTCGCCGTCCGAATGTCGTCACGCGACGAGACGGACGTCCCTTCGTTCTGGCCGTCGAGCGTGTTGACCTGTTGCCAGGTCCAGCCACCCGACAGGCGCAGGTACTTGAAGCACTCGACGCCCACACCCACGAACACCTCGGCGGTACCCGTGAGACCCGCGCCGGCCTGGGCGAAGGGCTTGACCCACAAGCGTCGTGCGATCGGGAAGAGCGGATCGAGAAATCGGTAGTCGGCAAACAGCCCGACGGTGCCGCTGCGGGAGTCAGATCCCGTGCGGGCGATGATCTTCGTGCCGGGACGGACGGGGTCCGGCACGGCAGACCAGGACGGATCGACGATCGACGTGCCGATCAGGCCCACCGCAACGCCGAGTGCCCGGGCAGAGGCGGCGCCGACGCCGAACGTCGTGGAGAGGCTCTCGGATCGCGCGAGTGCGAGCGCCGAACGGAACGCCGGATCAGCCGCGAGGGTGATCGGGTACGAATCGATCGTGTCCCAGTGGATGCGCGCATCGGAGGGCAGGATCGAGATCCACCGGAGCACGGATCCATTGGGTAGCGTGAAGCGACGCTGTCGCGCCGCGGCCGCGTCGACTTCGTGTGCGGTGCGGATCGCCTGCGTGCGCCCCGTGAGCAGGCCATCGATGTCGTGTAGCGGCCCGTTCTCGCCCGACATGTCGAGGTCGCGCAGGATCCCGCGGGTGGTGATCGCCCGATCCAGCGCGGGCTGGAGACCGGATTCGGTCCCTCCCGGCGCCACGCCGCCTGGCAGAAGCCGGCGCGCGATGCCCTCGAGGTCGTCGATGAGGAACGTCCTGAGACTGTCGGCCGGGCCGGGACATCCCGTCGTCGCCACGCTGTCGAACGCGAACTTGTGCGCCGCGAACTCACGTGGCGCCCGTGCCGCCATGTCCACCGCATCCGCATAGGCGCGGAAGGTCGCTGCGCACGGCAGCGAGGCGTCGGCGAGATCGCCGCGCGCCCTGACCATCGCGTCGAATCGTGCCGACAGCAGCGTGGCGCCGGCGCCGGTCGCGCCATCGCCCGGCTCCGGCGCGCAGGTCGCCGCACCCAGTTCCGCGGCCTGCGTGCATCGGACGATTCGGTCGCCGGCGCGTGAGATGGCATCGAGCGTGTGTTGCAGTGATGAGGCGGCCTGCCTCATCGCTGCAATCCGCGAGTGGATCGCGGCGGCGTACTGGCCCAGCGGCGAACCGGCCGTGCCGGCCGGCGCCTCGAAGTGCCCGCCGAGAAACGCATTGGCACCGCGCACGCGCTGTCCGAGCGCCGCGCCAAGCAGGCCGAGGAGCGATTCCAGGTTGTCGAGCGACTCGATCGCGGCCGACTTCACCGGGCCGTACGAAACGCTGTAGGCGAGCGGGTTCATGTCGTCGACGATGACGAGGACGGACGCGAGGGAGACGGCGTGGATGATCGGAATCCGGTTGCGATCGAAGGTGACATCCACGCCGCGGACACGGCCCGGATCGGTACGCCATCGCTGCAGCCGGTGGCTGTAAGCGAGGATGAAGGGCCGCCGCGCGGCGAGCGGCGCAAATGACGCGCACACGGCCGACTGGTCCGGCATCCGGCAGACCTCGTCGAGCATCCACCACTTGGCGCTGTCCGGATAGGCCGACGGGTCCTCACACATGTAGCGTCCGGCCCCTTCGGGCGTAGCGCAGTAGGCGGCGAACACACTGGCGACGGGACCGACGGCGGCTGGTCGGCCGCCGGACGTCTGGTCGCCGGCCTCAGCCGGACACGAGGGACTCAACAGGAAGAGGATGGCAAATGCGGCAGGCAGGCGCATGGCGGTGAACCTCGCCGCCAATCTGCGCCTCGCCCGGCGCCGAGGCAAGATCCAGAACGCATCGTTGCACGCAATCTGCGCGTCGCGGCGTGCGGTTGGCGGTCAGCGCACCCCGACGTGGTGCCGCGCCAGCCAGTCGTGCATCTCCGACAGCAGCCGGTCGTTCTCTTCGATCGGAAATCCGTCCACGCTCTCGCGGTTGCGGCGGCTGACGCCGTCCACTGCACCCATCGCGACCGCCCGCCGCAGCAGGTCGTGCGCCTCGTCGACGGTCGGCAGCAGGTTGCGCCCGCGCAGGCGCGACATCGCGGCGACAACCCCCCACGCACCCCAGTTGGAGACGCTCGAGATCACGAGGCGGGTCGTCTTCGTGACGCACGGAGGCGAGTCGATTGGCATCACCTCTGGAATGACGTTCGCGAGATTGCCCATTCCGATCTCGTTGCCGCCGTCACCGATCCCGACGCTCGCCCGGTCCGGGGAAAAGAGGTAGTCGAGCTTCGCATTGAACGGCGAGACGTCGACCCCGCGCATGTTGCGATAGAGCCCCTCGTCGGTCAGGCCGCACCGCTCGATCGCAATCGAGACGGTGGGCGCCACGCGCTCGATCAGCGCCGCCGCGAACTCGCGGCTCTCGGTGTGACCGGTGACCGGCCACTCGACAATCTCGGCCGCCTGGCCGAGCAGGCCGCACAACAGGGGTGTGGTGAACCGGTCGGAGACGTACACCACGCGGTAGCCCAGCCAGGCGAGCGCGTCGCCCATCGCCACCGCGCCGGGTGGCCCGTCGGTCTCCGTCGCGCAGGCCGCCGGCACGTAGAAGCCGGTTGCGATGATCGCCGTGCCCGGGTTGTCGAGGATCAACGCGGCAGCGCGCCCGCAGAAATCGTCCGCGAGAAAGGGCCGGAGCGCGGAGACGCCACGATGGTCGCGCGACAGGACGAGGTTCTCGATGGACATACCCTACAGCACCGCGAACTCTGCGTCCCGCCGGTCGGTGATGAACATGTAGCCCGGGGCATGGGTCAGCATCAGCGGCGGCTTCGACGCCATCGCGACCGCCTGGGGAGTCACGCCGCACGCCCAGAACACCGGCACCTCGCCGGACTCGATGCGGACCGCGTCGCCCAGATCCGGCCGTGAGATGTCGCGGATGCCAATGGCGGCCGGGTCGCCGATGTGGACGGGCGCCCCGTGAACCGACGGGAACCGCGACGTCACCTGCACCGCGCGCACGACCTTCTCCGGCGGAATCGGCCGCATCGACACGACCATGGGCCCGTGGAAGGCACCCGCAGGGGTGGTCGGGATCGAGGTGATGTACATCGGCACGTTCACGCACTGGTCGATGTGCCGCATCGGAATGCCGGCTTCCACGAGCGCCGACTCGAACGTGAAGCTGCAGCCAATCATGAACGAGACGAGGTCGTCACGCCACAGGCCCGCGATCTCGCTTCGCTCCTCGACCAGCGCCCCGTCGCGATACACCCGGTACTTCGGCAAGTCGGTCCGCAGGTCGGCGCCCGGTGCCATTTGCCGCGGTTCACTCGCCCCCGGCTCGAGCACCTCGAGCAGCGGACACGGCTTCGGATTGCGCTGCGCAAAGAGAAGGAAGTCGAAGGCGAGGTCGCGGGGGAGCACGACCAGGTTGGCCTGCACGAATCCCGGTGCCAGGCCTGCGGTCGGCTGCGAGCGGTCGCCCCGGCGGAAGTCTTGCCGCAAATCGGCTGGAATGGTCGGAAGCACGGCACACAGCCTAGTGCGTGCGGGGAAAGCCCGTCAAGCGGCCGGCGATGGCGCTATCATGCCCTATGCGCGCCTGGTCACTGACGCCACGCCTCGCGACGCTGCTCTGCGCGGGCGCTGTCGCTCTCCTGCTCGCGCGGGACCAGGCACCAACCTCGAGCGGACCGGCGGTTCCGCCCGGCCCCCCGGTCCTCGACGTGCTCGTGCTCGATGGCGCTGGCCATCCTGTCCGCACCCTCGCGCTCGCCGACTTCGCCGTCTCCATCGACGGCCGGCCGCGTCGCGTCGTCGCCGCGTCGTTCGTCTTCCGAGGTCCCGGCGCCGAACAGGCCGCGGCGTTCACGGCAGCATCGGCCAGACCGGCGGCTGGCGCGTCCGCGATGCCACAGCCTTTTCCGGCCTCGCCGGTCGGTTTCGCCGAGACTGCCCGCTCGATCGTGATCGCCGTGGACGAGAACACCATCGCGCGTGGCGCCGAGAAGCCGATCGCCGGTCTGCTCAACGCCGTCGTCGATCTGCTCGGCGCCTCCGATCGTCTCGCGCTCGTCGCCCTGCCCGAACTGCGGGGAGGCGTCTCGTTCGACACCGACCGGGAGCCCGTCCGCGAGCAGACGGCACGACTGGCCGGCCGCGCGGCGACGGGCGATCACCTCGCACGCCCACAGGACGAGCACGCAGCGCTTCCGACGCTGAGCGACGATGTCGTGCCGGAGCGGCAGCAGGCCTCCGGAGTGTCGGACAGTAACAAGACGCCGACCGAGCCCACGGCGGCGGAGGTCAACCGCGAAACCCCGGCACGAGGGTCGTTCGAGGCGCTCGCGCGCACCCTGGCCGCGCTGCAGCCGGTGCCCGGGCTGAAGACCGTGCTCCTGATCTCTGGCGTGACCAGCCCATCCGAGCGGCAGGCCGCCCAGGCGCGCGCGGAGATCGTGCGGATCGTGGAGGCTGCCGGCGCCGCACGCGCCAGCGTCCATGTCGTCAAGCTCGGCACGACGCTGACGCAGGCCGAACTGGTCGAGTTGGGGGGGCTTGCGCAGGCGACCGGCGGCGGGCTCTTCCGCGTCGCGCGCAATCCGGCGTTCGAGTTTCAGCGGCTCGGACAACAACTGTCGGGCAGCTACGTGCTGGAACTGGAACCGGACGCCGCCGACCGGGACGGACACGCGCATGCGGTCGAGGTTTCCGTGGCGCGCGGCGGCATGCGGCTGCAGTACCCTCGCCGATGGACGGCGAGAGCCGATCCTGCCCCGATGCGGGTTGAGTCTGCGCCGCCGCCGGAACCGCCGCCGCCCGCAACCCCTGTCGCCGGCAGCAACATCGGACCGGCCCCGAAGCCGTTGCGCCGTGAGCCGATCACCGACCCGGAACTGGCGGTGGTGCTCACCCGGACGGCGGACTACGTGAAGTCCTACATCCGCGACTTCGCGAACGTCGTCGCGGAAGAGGCCTACGAGCAGCGGATCGAGTATCGCTACGACGGCCGCCACGAGGACCGGAAGCTGAAGTCCGATTTCCTGCTCGTAACGTCTCCGGGAGCCGCCGGGTGGGTGCCGTTCCGCGACGTGTTCGAGGCCGACGGCCGGAAAGTGCGCGACCGCGAGGACCGCCTGAAGCGCCTGTTCATCGAGCGGCCGGATACGGCCATCTCCGACGCGCGGGTCATCAGCGAGGAAAGCGCGCGATACAACCTCGGCACCATTCAGCGAACCACCAACGTGCCAACGCTGCCGCTCATGCTTCTGACGCCCGAGCGGATGCCCGGCGTCAATTTCAAGAAGGTGGGCGAGGAGACGGTCCAGGAGGTCACCGCCTGGCGCGTGGACTTTCAGGAGTGGGCCAGCCCGACACTGATTCGATCGATCCGGACCACCGACGTGCCGTCGAATGGCACGATCTGGGTGGAGCCGCTCACCGGCCGCGTGGTGAGGACCATCCTGCGCGCCACACCGACCAACGTCGACAGCGAATCGATGGTGGTGTACCGCAAGAACGACACGCTCGGCCTCTGGGTCCCGGCCGAGATGCACGAGCGCTACAAGACGAGGCAGGAGGAGACGACGGGCACGGCCCAGTACACGAACTTCCGCCGGTTCCAGGTCAGGACCGAAGAGAAGATTACGGTGCCGAAGTGAGAAGAGTCAGGAGCCAGGAGTCGGCGGCGAGAAGAGAGAACTCAGAAGCGAGAATGGCGACAGAGCCGCGGGTGATGGGTGGCGCTCGCAGCGCCCGAACGCGGGTTCAGAGCCCGGAGCGCAGGGAACGCCCGTTTCACACGGTGCGCAGGGTGCGAAGGATGGTCAACACCAGCGAGCTCAGGGTTTAGTGTAGGATCGCCGACAAACGGGAGGATTCATGCGTCGCTGGCTGCTACCCGTGGTTGCCGTGCTGGTTGTGATTGGGGTCGGCGTGGCCGCCCGCCCGACGCTCGAGGCCCAGCGGCGTGGGCGCACCAAGGCCCCGGCCGGCGCGAAGGGCCACGCGGCAAGAGTCGCACGCCCCGCTGCCGCACCGAAACAGGCGGTCGCGGCCCGGGCGCAAACCGAACCGCCCCCCGGATCGCTCTCGCCCCGCAACGCGAACTACTCGATCAAGGTCGTGCTGGATCCGCTCGCCCGTACACTCGCCGGGACCGAACTCCTCACCTGGCGCAATATCACGACGTCGCCCACCTCCGAGCTCCGCTACCACCTCTACTACAACGCGTGGCGCAACACGCGTTCGACGTGGCTGCGCGAGGCGATGTTGTCGCGCCGGCGGCGCGGGTCACCGTCCGACCTGAAAGAGAAGGACTGGGGCTGGACGGACGTGAAGGCAATCCGGTTGATCGGTCTCGGCGGCGCGACGCCGGTCGATCTCACCGCCGACCTCCGCTTCATCGCGCCCGATGACGGCAACCCGGACGACCGCACGGTGATGATGGTGCCGCTGCCGCGCCCGGTGAAGCCCGGCGAGACGATCAACGTCGAGATCGACTGGACGGCGCAGATCCCGCGCACGTTCGCGCGCACGGGTGGCATCGCCGACTACTTCTTTGTGGCCCAGTGGTTCCCGAAGGTCGGCGTGCTGCAGGACGACGGATGGAACTGCCATCAGTTCCATGCCGGCACCGAGTTCTTCTCCGACTACGGGGTCTACGATGTCCGCATGACGGTGCCG
The DNA here is from genome assembly GCA_036504215.1 of Vicinamibacterales bacterium. Lineage (NCBI taxonomy): Bacteria > Pseudomonadati > Acidobacteriota > Vicinamibacteria > Vicinamibacterales > Vicinamibacterales bacterium. Next base: position 23,490 of record DASXVO010000055.1, read on the forward strand.
AAGGGATGGACCGTTGGCGCGACCGGCGTGCAGCACGAACGGCGTGACAACGCCGACGGCACCACCGAGCATCGCTACTACCAGGAGGACGTTCACGACTTCGCCTGGACCACGAGCCCGACGTACATCGTGAAGCAGGCGCGTTTCGAGCAGGCCGGGCTGCCTCCCGTCGAGATGCGGCTCTTGCTGCAACCCGAGCACGAAGGGCAGGCGGACCGCCACTTCACCGCCACGCGCGCGGCGCTCCGCTATTACGGCCAGTGGTTCGGTGCGTACCCGTACCCGCACATCACGATCGTCGATCCGGCCTGGCAGAGCGGCGCGGGCGGCATGGAGTATCCGACACTCTTCACGGCCGGCACCTCGTGGCTCGCTCCGGCAGCGGTCGCCGACCCGGAAGGCGTCACCGTGCACGAGTGCGGTCACCAGTTCTGGTACGCCATCGTCGGCAACAACGAGTTCGAGGATGCCTGGCTCGACGAGGGCCTCAACACCTTCTCGACCGGCCGGACGATGAGCGTGGCGTTCAACCCGAACTTCGGATCGCGGCGGTTCTTCGGCGGGTTCCTTCCGTACGTGCTGCGCGACTTCCCGCAGACCCGTGAGGTGGACGAAGACGGGTTGGCCAGCTACCGGGAGGGCGCGAAGCTCGATGCGCAGTCCACGCCGTCCTGGCGTTACTGGCCAGCGGCCGGCGGTGCCTTGTCGTACAGCAAGACCGCACTGTGGCTCAACACGCTGGAGCGCTACCTCGGATGGCCGACGCTCCAGCGCATCATGTCCACGTACTTCGCGCGCTGGAAGTTCCGTCACCCGAAGCCGGACGATTTCTTCGCGGTGGTCAACGAGGTGAGTGGTCGCGACATGACCTGGTTCTTCGACCAGGTCTACCGCAGCTCGAACGTGTTCGACTACGCCATCGACGAGCTGCGCAGCGGGCCTGTGACCGCGAGCGGACTGTTCGACCAGGCGGGCCGCCGCGAGTTCAAGGCGGAGAACCCGACGCGCGGGCGGTCCCGCACGACCGTTGTGGTGCGCAGGCTTGGCGAAGCGGTCTTCCCGGTGGACGTGCTCGTGACGTTCGCCAACGGCGAGCAGGCGCGCGAGCGCTGGGACGGACGCGACCGCTGGAAGATGTTCACGTACGACCGGGCGGTCGAGGCGAGGTCGGCCGAGGTCGATTCCGACCGGGTGCTGCTGCTCGACATCAACCGCACGAACAACAGCCGGACGCTCGATCCGCAGGGCACTGCGGCTGCGACGAAGTGGACGTTGAAGTGGATGACGTGGCTGCAGGACCTGATGCTGACCTATTCGTTCTTCGTGTGAGTGCCTCACGGCTGGACTGATCTATGACGACCCTCTCCGCGCTGCGCGATGGAATCCGCCGGGTGAACGCGGCCCCGGCGGTGATGTTCGGCGTGCTGCTCCTGACGTTCCTGCTGGCCCTTCCGTTGGGCGTTGTCCTGCACGGGATGATCCGCGAGAGCCTGGGTGACAGCCTGGCGGCCGGGGCGGCCGCGACCGGCGTCAACAGCGAGTGGTGGCAGGAGTTCGAATCCCAGGCCACTGGCGTCGGACTCGCGTTCACGCCGCGTATCATCGGCTTCGGCGCCGTGCTCGCGAACCTCAACTCGCTGGTGGACGGGCATCCGCAGGTGCCGGCAGTGGCCGGCGCGGCGGTCGCCTACCTGCTGGTCTGGACGTTCCTGGCGGGAGGCATCCTCGATCGCTACGCGAGGAACCGCGCGGTCCGCACGGCCGCGTTCTTCTCGGCGTGCGGCATCTTCTTCTTCCGGTTCCTCCGCCTCCTGGTCATCGTCGTCGTCGCGTACGGACTGCTCTACCGGTTCCTGTATTCGTGGCTCTTCCTCTCGTTCTACCCGTGGATGACGCACGACTGGGTCGTCGAGCAGAACGCCTTCTTCCTGCGCGTCGCACTCTACGTCGTCTTCGCCTCGGCGCTCATCGCCGTGAACCTGCTGTTCGACTACGCGAAGGCCCGCGCCGTGGTCGAAGATCGCCGAAGCATGATCGGCGCGGTGCTCGCGTCGTTCCGTTTCGTCCGGCGCCACCCCGGCCAGACCATCGGCCTGTACCTGATCGATGGCGTCCTGTTCGGGATCGTGGTGCTGCTCTACGGCCTGGCGGCCCCCGGTGCCGGGTCGATCGGCTGGTCGATGTGGGCCGGATTGATCGTCAGCGAGCTGTACCTGCTGGCGCGCCTGTGGGTGAGGCTGGTGTTCTCCGCCTCGGAGGTCGCGCTCTTCCAGGGCCTGGTGGCGCACGCCGAGTACACCGCGGCACCGATACCTTCGTGGCCGGAATCGCCGGCGGCGGAGGCCATTCGGCCTGGAGCGGGGGACAAGTTGGAAAAAGGTGCTGGGTGCTAAGTGCGAAGTGCCAAGCACTCTTCCTAAACACCTCGTCCATCCGCCACCTTCCTGACCGCGTCCACGATGTGGCTCGCCGAGATCCCGAACCGGTCCAGCAGTTCCTCGGGCTTGCCGCTGCGCGGGATGTCGCGCACCGCGAGCACGCGAACGGTGGCGAGGCCGGTCGTGACCGCGGCGACCGCGTCGCCGATACCGCCGCCCGCGTAATGGTCCTCGACCGTCACGATCTGTCCGTGCGTCTCGGCGGCGGCTCTCTTCAGCGTGGTCTCGTCGATCGGCTGGATCGAGTACAGGTCGATCACGCGGATCGCGATGCCGACCTTCTTCAACTCGTCGTACGCCTTCAGCGCCTCGAACACCGTCACGCCGGCGGCAACGACCGTCGCCAGGTCCTTCTTGCTCTCGCGCAGCACCTTCGAACCGCCCACCGGGAATCGCTCGTCGGGTCCGTAGATGACCGGCGTCTTCGGTCGTGAGGTCCGGATGTATGCGGGTCCCGGGTGGTACGCCGCCTCGGCGACGAGCCGTTCCGTGCTCACCGCATCGCACGGATAGAGCACGGCGATGTTCGGCTCGGCGCGCATCATCGCGAGGTCTTCGAGTGCCATCTGCGATGGCCCGTCCTCCCCAATCGACACCCCGGCGTGCGAGCCGGCCATCTTGACGTTCAGCCGGCTGATGGCCGCCATGCGAATGAAATCGTAGGCGCGCGTCAGGAAGCAGGCGAACGTCGAGGGAAAGGCGATGGCCCCGCGGGCCGCGAGCCCCATCGAGACGCCGAGCATCACCTGCTCGGCGATGAAGTTCTCGTAGAACCGTCCCGCGAAGACCTTCTCGAACCTGTCGCTGAAGGTCGAGTTCTTCACGTCCGCGTCGAGGACGACGATGCGCGGATCCACTTCGCCGAGCTTCACCAGCGCCGTGCCGTAGGCCTCGCGAGTGGCAATGGCTTCGCCCATCTTGTACGCCGGCGCCGACGGCTCGGGCCGACCCGCGACATCCGGCCCGCCGCTCGTTCTCGGCGGCGGCTGCACGGCAGGCGGTCGCGTGTTCGCTCCGCCTCCCTCGGGCAGGAACTGCGCCTCGAGTTCGGCAATCGCCCGGGTCTCTTCGTCCTTCTTGAGCGGGCGGCCGTGCCACCCGTTCAGCCCTTCGACGAACGAGACACCTTTCCCCTTCACGGTCTTCGCGAGGATCATCGTCGGTCGATCGGTCGTGCGGCGCGCCCGGTCGAACGCGTCGAGCAGCGCTTCGATGCTGTGGCCGTCCACGACGATCGCGTTCCAGCCGAACGCCTGCCAGCGCGTGGCGTAAGCCTCCATGTCGTGGCCGAGCGCGGTCGGCTGGCTCTGGCCGAGGCCGTTGACGTCGATGATCGCGCACAGATTCGACAGCTCGTAGTGCATCGCGACGTCGGCGGCCTCCCACACGGAACCCTCTGCCGATTCGCCGTCACCGAGCAGCACGTACGTGCGGTACGTCGAGCCGATCCGCCGGGCGTTCAGCGCGGTGCCGACGGCGGCGCAGACGCCCTGCCCGAGTGACCCCGTGGCGACGTCCACGAACGGAAGGCGCGGCGTCGGGTGCCCCTCGAGATCCGATTCGATCTGCCGCAGCTTCAGGAGTTCCGAGCGGTCGAATGCGCCGGCCTCGGCCCACGCGGCATAGAGGATCGGCGCGGCGTGGCCCTTCGACAGCACGAAGCGGTCGTTGTCGGGATCCTGCGGGCGCTTCGGGTCGAAACGCATTTCGGCGAAGAAGAGCGTCGCCACGATCTCTGCCGCCGAGCAGCAGGTCGACGGATGACCGCTGCCCGCTGCGGTCGTGGCCCGGATGGATTCGATCCGCAGCCGGGTCGCGACGTTGTGAAGGGTGGGGACCAGCGCGTGAGCATCAGCAGCCACTCGGAACCTCCATGGTGCACGCGCCACTCGCGCGGCGACCGTACGGGATGACGCAGGATCTTCGTCGCGGTCAAAGTGCATATTATAAGCGGTCCCGCGCGTCCTCGGCGTGGCGGCGTCGACCTCGAGGGGGATCGGGAGGGCAGCTGGCGAGCGGTGCTATAGTTCTGTTCAATCATGGCGCTCGACGATATCAGCCAGGCAGTGCTCTCGCGTGACGAGGTCGTCCGGTACCTCAAGGGAACGCACGGCGAGAGTTCCGAGCAGGCGCGCGAACGCGTGTACGCCTACCTCGACGAGCTCCGGACGAAGCAGCGCTACACGCTCTACCGTGCGCTCAAGCATCCTGTCTACCCGATCCTGCGGAAGATCCGCCGGCACGTCGAGCACATCGATCGCGCGGTGAACGCGACGCGCGAGAGCCGCGTGATGTACGCGTCGAACCACAAGAGCCATACCGACTACCTGGTCGAGCCGCTCGTCCTCGACGACAACGGCGTACGCCCGCCGATCATCGCGGCCGGCATCAACCTGTTCGGCGGCCCACTCGGCCTGCTTCATCGCCATGTCACGGGCGCCGTGCCGATCCGCCGCGCGACCAAGGATCCGGCGTACCTCGTCACGCTCAAGGCCTACATCGCCGAACTGCTGCGCGCGCACGACCTGCTCTTCTACATCGAGGGCGGCCGCAGCTACAGCGGCGAGCTGAGACCGCCGAAGACCGGGTTGATCCACGCGGCGATGCAATCGGACACGCAGAACCTGGTGATCCTGCCAATTGCGGTCTCCTACGACCTCGTGCTCGAGGACCGGATCCTGGCGCGCCAGGGCGTCAAGAAACGGCAGCGCCCCTTCACGCGGGAACTGGCGGAGATGATGCGTTATGCCGTCGGTTACCGCTCGCGTGCCTTCATCACCTTCGGGACGCCAATCGCCACCTCCGAGTACGATCCGCAGTCGCGGCGAGACGTGCTCGACCTGGCGCACCGGACGCGGGAGGCGATTGGGCTGTTGTACAAGGTGACGCCGACCGCGCTCGTGGCTGCCGCCCTGCGGCGGTCGATGTCGCGCGCCGAACTCGAGACCCAGATCGACCGGACGTTGGATCAGTTGCGCCAGGTTGGCGCCAACCTGGCCGTGGAGAGCGGCCGCCAGGCCGTGGCCGAGGCCAGTCAACCGCTCGAACGGCGCGGCGTCCTCGTCGTCGAGCCCGGTCGATACCGCGTGCGCAACCGGATGCTGCTTCGGTACTACGCGCGAACGATCGAGCACCTCCTCGCCCCGGCCGCCCCGCGATCCCACTAATGCCCGCCGGACAATAGACAGCCTCGCTCAGCGATTTCGTTGTCTGCCGTCAATACACTTCGGCCCCACTCTGTATCGTTCGCAGACTACATCCCTCCGCCTCTCGCGCTGCCTGGCTTCGGCTCGGCCCTGCGATTCGCGGGGATTGGCCATAAGTCCTTCGCCACGCGGGACCAGGCGCCAGGAGCTCATCCCTGGCACGTACCTTGAAGTCGGTTTGGCATCACCGTGGAAACTGGAGGGCGACCGCGGTCTCCCGTGGGCGTCTGCCGTCCGCAGGGGTGATCGGTCGAGGAGAGTCCGGGACCATGTTCAGTCACGCCCCCGAACACGCGCTGCCGGCCGGGTCAATCCCCCGGAGTGCGGCGGATATCCGAGCACCGGGCGCGGTCGAGTCGTTGCTGCACTGGCTGCAGTGCGGCGTCTGCAGCCTTCGCGGCCACGATCCAGTGCTGCAGTACGACCGGACCCGGATCTATCTGCGATGCACGTCGTGCGGTCACGAGACCCCGGGTTGGGACGTCGCGCCCAGCACGTTGCCAGGTCGGCGTCCTTACGCCAAGCGCGCGCAGAGTGCGCACGCCGGTCTGTCGGTGGTGCGGAAGATCGCCTGAAGGATGCGGCCCCCAGGGACCGAGGCGGCAACACCGCCTCGGTCCCACATCCTCTCGTCCCGGGCTGGTTCAAGGACTCGGCTTGGGGCTCGCCCGCCTGCCTGTCGCCACCCGCGTGCTACGATCCGCGTGATGTCTGCGGCCATGACCTCAATCGAACGCGCCCGTCTGCTCGCCGACGCCATTCGGACGGCAGGCGGACGTGCGCTGATCGTCGGCGGATGGGTCCGCGACCGCCTGCTCGGTCTCACCTCGAAGGACATCGACGTCGAGGTCTACGGCCTCCCCGCGGCCGATCTGCGCCGGCTTCTCGAGCGCTTCGGCCACGTGGAGACGATCGGCGAGAGCTTCACGGTCTACAAGATTGGGGACATCGACGTCGCGCTGCCGCGCCGTGAATCGAAGGCGGGCCGCGGCCACAAGGGATTCCTGGTCGAGGGCGATCCGGGCATGGCGGTGGAGGAGGCTGCCCGCCGGCGCGATTTCACCATCAATGCGATCGCCTGGGATCCGCTGACCGAAATCTACCTCGATCCACGCGGCGGCCGCGACGACCTCGAGCGCCGCATCCTCCGTGTCGTGGATCCATCGACCTTCGGCGACGACAGCCTGCGCGTGCTGCGCGCGATGCAGTTCGTGGCCCGCTTCGAACTGGACGTCGACCCGGCCACCCTGCAGCTCTGCCGCGTCATCCCGCTCGACGACCTGCCTGCCGAGCGCGTCTGGGGCGAGTTCGAGAAACTGCTGCTCCTGCCGGCCCGGCCGTCGCGCGGTTTCTCCTTCGCGCGTGACGCGGGCATCGTCGATCGTCTGTTGCCGGAAATGGCTGCGCTCGTCGGGTGCGAGCAGGAGCCGGAGTGGCACCCGGAGGGCGACGTCTGGACGCACACACTGCTGGTCATCGACCAGGCGCACCGGCGGACCGACGATCTGCCACGCGCCTCGCGCCTCGCGGTGATGCTCGGGGCCGTCTGCCACGATTTCGGCAAGCCGTCCACCACCGCGTTCTTCGACGGCCGAACCCGGTCGCACAACCACGAGGAGGCTGGCGTCCCTCCCGCCCGGGCGCTGCTCGACCGGCTGAACGTGCACTCGATTGACGGCGTGGACGTGAGAAGTCAGGTCTTCGGCCTGACGGCTCATCACCTCAAGCCAGGGTCCTGGTACAAGGTGCGCGACGAGGTGGGCGACGGTGCGTTCCGTCGCCTCGCGCAAAAGGTGGATCTGGAACTGCTCGCCCGCCTGGCTGCGGCGGACTGCCTCGGACGCACGGGCGAGTTCGACTGCACCGCGATGGCGTGGTTCCTGGATCGCGCGCGCTCGCTCGGTGTCGAACACGAGCCGCCTCGCCCGCTCCTCCTCGGCCGCCACCTGCTCGCCCTCGGCCTCGAGCCGGGTCCCCGCATCGGCGAGATCCTCCGCGTCGTCTACGAGCGCCAACTGGACGGCACCATCACGACGACGGACGAAGGGATTCTCGCTGCGAAGGCGATCGTCGACGATCGTTCCGACTGACGCACGTCAGCCCCGACCGACCGCGTCAGACCCGACTGGCTGCGTCAGTTCCGACGATCCGTGCGTAGGTCTTCTCCTCGACGTTCCCTCCGCTGATCACCGCGACGACCGGCCTCGCCGAATCCCGCTTCCCGTTCGCCTCGTCGGCGAGAGCGGCGGCGATTGTGATGGCGCCGCTCGGCTCGGCGACGATCTTCGCCGCCCGGAACAGCCAGCGCATGGCATCGGCCACCGCCCCGTCGTCGATCCGCACGATGCGATCGACGAACGCCTGAACGTGCGGGAACGTGACCTCACCCGGGCGCACGGCCAGCAGGCCGTCGGTGATGCCGGGTGTCAATTCGATCGTGACGGGTTTCCCGGCCGCGAGCGACGCGGTCATGCGCGACGCGCCAACCGGCTCGACGCCGACCACGCGGATCTCGGGCCGGGAGCGCTTCAGTGCGGTCGCGATGCCGGAGATGAGGCCGCCGCCGCTCATCTGCACGTACACCGTTCCCACCGTTGGACACTGCTCGAGAATCTCGAGGCCGATCGTCCCCTGCCCCGCCGCGATGTCCAGGTGGTCGAACGGCGGCACGATCGTCATCCCGCGCGAGGCCGCCTCCTGTTCGGCTCGGGCCTTGCGCTGCACGGTCGTCGTCCCCTCGAAGATCACCTCGGCACCAAGCGCCCTCGCGCCTTCGACTTTCACAGCCGGCGCGTTGGTCGGCATGACGATGAGCGCGGGCACACCCAGCATGCGTGCGGTGATGGCGATGGCGAGGCCGTGGTTGCCGGACGAGAAGGTCAGCAGCCCGGCCCGTCGCCGGTCGTCGGACAACTGCACGGCCATGTTGTAGGCGCCGCGGAGCTTGAAGGCGCCGCCCACCTGCAGGTTCTCGCACTTGAGCAGGAGCGGCCGTTGGTTCGAGCCGCAATCGGGCAACTCACATGCCTCGAGGAGTGGAGTCAGGCGTGCAACGCCGCGGATGCGTCCGGCCGCCGCGCGGATGGCGTCGAGAGAGAGCAGTTCATTCACGCGGGGATGCTAGCATATGGGCGAGATGACTGCCCTCCCCGATTTCTTCCGCCGGGCGGCGCGTAGCCGGCTCAACCTGCTTCTGGTGTTCGCGCCACTGTCCTGGATCGTCGGCTGGCGCGCCCCGGACACCGTGTGGCCGTTCGTGCTGGGCGCCACCTCGATCGTCCCCCTTGCCCGCCTGATCGGGGCCGCCACCGAGGAACTCGCCACCCACACCGGCCCGGCCCTCGGCGGGTTCCTGAACGCGACGTTCGGCAATGCGGCGGAGATCATCATCGGCCTCGTCGCGCTCCGCGCGAACCATCTCGAGGTCGTGCAAGCGTCGATCACAGGCAGCATCATCGGCAACCTGCTCCTCGTATTCGGTGCGTCCGCGTTCGTCGGCGGCATCGGCCGGGTCTCGCAGCGCTTCAACCGCACGAGCGCGGGAAACGCCACGATCATGCTGTTCCTCGGCGTCGTCGCGCTCACGATTCCGGCTGTCTTCGACCTCACGCTGTTCGGCAGTCTGGAGCGACGCCCCCCGGCCCTCTACACCCTCAGCGTCGGGACGTCGCTGCTGCTGATCGTCGCCTACGCGGGCAGCCTCGTCTACAGCCTCACGACGGGCCGGACGCTGATCGGGCCGCACCTGCCGGCGCACACGCCGCGCAAGATCCCGCTGTGGCCGCCGATGGTCGTGCTCGCCGTCGCCACGGCATTCACCACCGTGCAGGCGGAAGTGCTGGTCGGCGGTCTGTCGGCCGTGCTTGCCCGCTCGGGCATGAGCGAGCTGTTCGCGGGCGTGATCATCATCGCGCTCATCGGCAACGCCGCCGAGCACTACAGCGCCATCGCCGCGGCCCGCCGCGACGAGATGACGCTCGCTGTCGAGATCGCCATCGGCAGCAGCGCGCAGATCGCCCTGCTGGTCGCGCCGGTGCTGGTTCTCGCGTCGTTCGCGCTCGGCCAGCCGATGACGCTGCTCTTTCACCCCTTCGAGATCGCGGCAGTCGTCCTGTCGGTGTGCGCAACGGCCATCGTCGCGCTCGACGGCGAGAGCAACTGGGTCGAAGGCCTGCAGTTGCTGGCCGTCTATCTCATCCTCGCACTGGCGTTCTATCTGATTCCAGCGGGAGGCGGGTCAGGACTCCAGGCTCTCGGCTCCAGGCTCTGTCTCGTCACTTGCCTGTGTACTTCCTGATGAACGCGATGGTCCGCGGCCAGGCTTGATCGGTGGCCTTGAGGTTGGCACCGCCGCGGCCATCCTGCTGGCGCAGGAATCCGTGACCGGCGCCGGCGTAGACCTCCACTTCGTACGCCTTTCCCAGTTTCTGCATCTGGGTCTTGGTCCCTTCGACGGTCGCCGTCACGCGCGCATCGTCTCCGCCGTAGAGGCCGAGGACCGGAGCCTGGAGGCTGGCGAGCACGTCGGCTGCCGGAGCCGTCCCGTAGTACACGACGGCCGCATCGAGCGCGGGCTGCACGACCGCGTACGCGAAGCTCGTCGATCCGCCCCAGCAGAATCCCACGGCGGCGGTCTTGCCGTTCGCCGACGGAAGCCTCATCGCGTAGTCGCGGACCGCGTTCAGCCGCTGCACGACTTCCTCCCGCGGCAGCGCCATCACGAGCTTGACGACGTCGTCCGAACTCGAGGCGGAATCGGTGCCGCCCCCGCCCGGTCCCTTGCCCGAGACCAGATCCGGCGCCACCGCGATGAACCCTTCGCGCGCCAACTGATCCGCGACGGCGCGAATCCAGTCGCTCAACCCATAGATCTCGTGGATGACGATGACCACCGGGGCCTTGTCCTTGCGCTCCGGATAGACCACCCACGTCTTGACCGGCTTCTCGCTGCCGGCCAGTTTCACGTCCACCCATTCGCCGTGGCGTGGCGATTTCTCGAGCCTCGCCTTCGCGGTGTCCGCCCACGCGGGCCACGCGGGATTGGCCGGCACGGTGACCTTCTCCGGCTGTGCCTGGGCTGGCGGCGCGGGCGCCTGGTGATCGTGCATCGACTGACCGAGGGCGGCGGCGGGAACGGCGAGCAGGGCAACCGACAGAACGAGCGGGGGCAGCGTCACGTCAGACCTCCTGTGCCCGCCATTCCTCGAACAGGCGGGCGGTGTTGCCGGAAATGGATCGGAGCGTCGGCGCCCAGCCCAACGCATGGGCGCGGGGGCTGCGGATGCGCTGATCGAGCGCCATCGCCAGGGCATAGGCCCCGTGCTTGGCCTTGGCTTCGTCGATGGGCACGCGCCGGACGTCGGGCGTGCCCGGCACCTGGGTCACGATCGCTTCGACGATGTCATTGACCCGCTCGTCGCCTTCGTCGTTGGCGTGGTAGATGCCCGAGGCGGCCGGGTTGGCGGCGAACCGCGCGTACAGGTCACCGAGGTCGCGGTCGTAGACGACCGGCCAGTGGTTCTCCCCACTGCCGATCACTCGAACGAGCCCGTTCGAGGCGTCCCGGAACAGATCACCGACAATGCCCCGAGAGCCACCATAGACGATCCCGGGGCGCACGACGATCGTGCGAAGCCCGTTCCCGGCCGCCGCAACAACTCTCTGCTCGTGGGCGGGACGATACTCCACGATGGCCGCCGGATTGAGCGGCGCATCTTCGGCGACCGGCAGGGACGTCGGTCCGAGCACCCAGATGCCGGACGTGTAGACGATCACGCGATCGCCGGCGCCGGTTCCCCTGCTCTGTGCCGCAGCAAGCAGCGTCTCGACCGCCGTGCGATCGACATCCACCGCGTGCGCGCCGTCGAAACCTGCGTGGATGATTCCTTCATGCCCAACAGCGGCCTCCTGATAGGACGAGGGGTCCGCGAGGTCGCCGATGAGCGGCGTCGCGCCGCGCGCCAGCACCTGCCCGGCCTTTTCGGAGTTCCGGACGAGGCCGGTCACCTGGTGGCCGCCGCGCACCAGCGCGTCGAGAACCGCCGAACCGATGTAACCACTCGCGCCAGTCAGGAAGATACGCATAACACCTCGGGGCTGCATCGGCCGGGCCGGTTCATATCAGGAAGGAGTTGGAGTCCGTTACCATTGTACCCCAGCCGGGAGCCAAGTGAACTGCTGACGCTTGCTGTGGAATTGATACATGCGCCGCGACACGCTCGTTGATTTCTTCCGGGACCTCTCCAACGCCCGCGGCCCGTTTCTGGTGCACGACGACGGGTACCGAAGCCGGGAGTACAGCTATGGGGAGGTGGCGCAGGCGGCGCAGGCGTTCGCCGCGCGCCTCGACGATGCCGGCCTGAGGAAGGGCGACAAGCTGGTCTTCTGGGCCGAGAATCGGCCGGAATGGGTTGCCGCCTTCTGGGGTTGCATCCTGACCGGCGTGGTCGTCGTCCCGATCGACTACCGCTCGTCGATCGACTTCGTCCGGCGCGTCAGCGCGATTGTTGCCGCGCGCGTCGTGCTGGTCGGGAACGACGTCGAGTCGCCGAGGCCGGGCGAGCGACCCGTGGATGGGGCAGCCGTCTGGCCGATGTCCGAGCTCGACTGGCGTGACGCGAGGCCGGCGCCGGAGGTTGCGCTGAGCCGCGATGACATCGCGCAGATCATGTTCACATCAGGGGCGACCGCCGAACCGAAAGGCGTGCTCATCACGCATCGCAACATCCTCGCCAACATCGTCCCGATCGAGGGCGAGATCCTGAAGTACCGCCGGTGGGGACGGCCGTTCTTCCCGCTCCGCTTCCTGAATCTGCTCCCGCTCAGCCACATGTTCGGACAGGCGATGGCGACGTTCATCCCGCCGATGCTGCCCGGCACCGTCGTGTTCATGCGTGGCTACAACCCGGCGGAGATCCTCGCGCAGGTGAAGAGGCGGCGGGTCTCGGTCGTCGTGTCCGTACCGAAGATCCTCGATGTGCTCCGCGATCACGTCGCGCGCACGATCCCGGGCGCCTCGACACCTCTCGTGCGGCCCGAGCCTGTAGCCTTCCGATGGTGGCGCTACCGCGCCGTGCACCGGGCGTTCGGCGCGAAGTTCTGGAGCTTCGTGGTCGGTGCCGCGCCGCTCGATCCGGCGCTCGAAGAATTCTGGTCGCGCCTCGGCTTTCTCGTCATCCAGGGCTACGGCCTCACCGAAGCCGCCCCAATCGTCAGCCTCAATCACCCGTTTGCCGCCCGAAAGGGATCCGTCGGAAGGGCCATCGGCGGCGTGGAGGTGAGGATCGCGGCGGACGGCGAAATCCTGGTCCGCGGCGAGAACGTCACGCAGGGTTACTTCGGCGCGGACCGCGAGACCTCGGCGGCTTTCGAAGACGGCTGGCTGCACACTGGTGACATCGGCGACATCGACCCGGGCGGCCAGTTGTTCGTGCGCGGCCGGAAGAAGGAACTAGTCGTGACACCCGAAGGGCTGAACGTGTTCCCGGAGGACGTCGAGCGCGTCTTGAATCAGCAGGCCGGCGTGCGCGATGCGGCCGTCGTGGGCAGGAAGACCGGGAGTGAGGAACGCGTCCATGCCGTGCTGCTGCTCGATGTTTCCGGCGACCCGGAGGCCGTGGTCCGGTCAGCCAATGCCAGGCTCGCTGACCATCAGCGGATCCGCGGCGCGTCCGTGTGGCCCGGCGGAGAACTCCCGCGCACCGAGGGCACGCGGAAACTGAAGCGGCTGGAGATCAGGGACTGGGTGGACAGCGGTCGGCCGGCCGTGACGCCGCGTGGCACCGGCGGCAGTCTCGAAGCGCTCATCGCGCGATATCGCGCCGGCGGCGAGATCCGCCCCGAGACGACGATTGAGGAACTCGGGTTGAGCTCGCTCGAGCGCGTGGAATTGATGGTGGCCATCGAGGAGCAGTTCCACGCGACCCTCGACGAGTCGCGGTTCGCCGAGGCCAGGAGCCTTGGCGATCTCCAGGAACTCGTCTCCCAGTCGACGGCGGCCGCGGCCGTCGCTCGGCACGACTGGCAGATGCCGGCGTGGAATCGTCGGCCGGTCGTGCGCGGGATCCGTCGCGCCAGCCAGGCGCTGTGGCTGCTGCCCCTGACGCGGCTCTTCGCACGGGTCCGGGTCGAAGGGTTGGAGCACCTCGGGAAGATCGACGGCCCGGTGGTGTTCGCGGCGAACCACCAGAGTCACCTGGACACGCCCGTCATCCTGTCGGCGCTCCCCGGATCGTGGCGGCGGCGGATCGCGGTGGCGATGGCCAAGGAGTTCTTCCAGGCACACTTCCACCCGGAAGGGCACCGGTGGCGGCAACGGGTGACGAGCAGCGCCGCATACGCGCTCGCGTCCTTCTTCTTCAACGCCTTTCCACTCCCCCAGCGCGAAGCGGGCGCACGCCGGACGCTCCGGTACATCGGGGATCTGATGAGCGAGGGTTCGTCGTTGCTGATCTTCCCGGAAGGGGAGCGAACCGAGACCGGGGCGATTGGCTCGTTCCGCCCGGGGATCGGGATGATTGCGTCACGCCTTGACGTGTGGGTGGTCCCGGTGCGCCTCGATGGTGTGGACCGCGTCCTGCACAAGTCGTGGAAGATGGCGCGGCCCGGGGCCGTGCGCGTGGCCTTCGGTGCGCCGCTGCAACTGAAGGGCGAGGACTATGCCGGCCTGGCCGCCCGGGTGGAGGCGGAGGTCAGGGCTCTGGGAGCCGGACGGTAGGCTCTGTCCGCCGTGCGGTCAACTTCGTTTGCCGGGACATGGGCCATGTGGCACAATGTTTGACGGTTCAAGTCCCTGAACAGTATTTCCAGGATACGAGGACAATTTGTCGGTTTACGAAAAGCTTCCGGACGCGCAGCTCTCCCCGCCAGACGCTCCCGCCCCAAGTCTAGGTCAGGCTCCCGATCCGGTGTCGGCAGCTGTGGCGCGGTTCCGCTCGTGTCGATGGCGAAAGGCAGCCGAGAACGGAACGCCGGAGTGCTGCGGCCACCGGGACGTGCTTCCCATGACCGGCGCAAACGGCTTCGACCCCGAGGCCTGGTGCCCCGAGTGCGCGTACTACAAGCTGCGGCGCACGCCGAAGAAGCGTGAATACTACAACGACAGGTACTAGGCAGGCTCTCGGCGCTCGGCTCTGGGCGCTCGACTCACCTCTCACGACTCCTCGCCGAACTCACGGGCCAGTTGCACCCACTCGCCGTCCGGCGCCAGTTCCAGATACCGATGCCAGTGCGCCCTGGCCTCGCGCGATTGCCCCAGCTTCTCGAGCGTGACGGCCAGGTAGAAGTGCGCGTCCGGATAGCCCGGGCTCAGACGCAGCGCTTCCTCGTAGCACACGTGCGCTTCCTCCAGCCGCCCCACGTCGTGATAGACGTTGCCGAGGTTGAAGTGGGCCTCGAATGCGTCTGGCTGCAGCGCGAGCGCGCGATCGTAGAGCAGTTCGGCCTCGATGAAGTGCTCGCTGGCGTAGTGCAGGTTGGCAAGGTTGATGATCGCAGGCACCAGGTAGGGATCGACCTCGAGCGCCCGTCGGTAGGCGCGGCTTGCCGCTGCCTCGTGGCCGGGGTCGCCATCGTCCAACGCTGATGCGGTCAGGAACAGCTGCTCGGCTGCTTCCGTGGAGTCAGCAGGGCATGCGGTCTCAGCGAGCGCGCGACGGGGGCTGAGCGTGATGACCTTCGCCGGTTCGGCGCCCGACCAGAAATCGAGGCGCAATTGCCCCTCGCGCGATGCCTGCAACTCGCGCAGCACGGCGCGAAACGACGCGCCGCGCTCGAGTTCGGCGTTGGCATGGCGGATGATCGCGAGGTCGGGAAAGGCGAAATACTTCTCCCCGCCGGCCCTCAGCGCCGGGCGAATCAGGTTCCATTTCTGCAGGTAGCGAAGGTGATCCTCGCGCAGGCTGGTGTACATCGCGAGAATGTCGTGCAGGGCGTAGCAACCTGGCGTAGCGGGCGGATTCCGTTCGTGCACAGTCGGGTGACACGATGCAGGAGGCTTCGCGAAAAGTCAACGCTGCAGTAGAATCCAGCCATGCTCCTCGCCGGTGACATCGGTGCGACGAAGACGCTCATCGGCCTGTTCTCGCCTGCCCCCGTCCGGCCGGACCCGATCGACGTCCGCAGCTACGTCACGTTCCAGCACGACAGCCTCGAGACCATCGTCGACGAGTTCCTGTCGATCGAGCGAAGCGGCCCGCGCCTGACGGTCACCGGCGCGTCATTCGGTGTAGCCGGGCCGATCGTCGAGCAGGTTGGCCGCCTGACGAACGTGCCCTGGAAGGTGGATGCGGCGGCGATCGCGCGGCAGTTCTCCATTCCGCGCGCGACGCTGCTCAACGACCTCGAGGCCATGGCGTACTCCGTGCCCGTGCTCGAGGCGAACGAAATCGCGGTGCTGCAGGCGGGCCGGCGCGTGAGGTCGGGCAACGCGGCGCTCATCGCGGCCGGGACCGGGCTCGGCGAGGCACTGCTGCACAACGTGAACGGACAGCTGATCCCGTCGCCGACAGAGGGCGGTCACGGGGACTTCGCTCCGCGAACGCCCCGTGAGATCGGCCTGCTCGAAGAGCTCATCCGGCTCTACGGCCGCGCTGACTACGAGCGCGTCCTGTCCGGGCCCGGGCTCGTCAACGTCCACCGGTTCGTGCATCCCCGCGGCTGTCCAGCCTGGGACGGGGCCGTGGACCCGGCGCACGCCCCGTCGCTCATCTCTCGGGCCGCGCTCGAGGGGCGGTGTCCGCAGTGCGTCGAGGCGCTCGACCTGTTCGTGTCGGTCTACGGTGCCGAGGCAGGCAACCTCGCACTCAGGTCGGTCGCGTCGGCCGGCCTCTTCCTCGGCGGGGGCATCGCGCCGAAGATCCTGCCCGCGCTCCGACAAGGTCCCTTCCTGGAAGCGTTTCTGGCCAAGGCGCCGATGGCCGAGTTCGTTTCGGCGGTGCCCGTGGCGGTCATCCTGAACGATCGCGCGGGACTGCTGGGCGCGGCCGTTCACGCCAACCTGGCGGAGCACGCTGTCAGGTGACGCGGTTTTGTCTGGATCTAGACGTCCAGCTTGAGTAGACTGCCGCTACCCCACGGACCCGTTCGAACAAAAGGAGATGTGCCATGAGCGATCCCACGCCAGTTGGCAGCACCCCGTCAGGCAATCGGACGATCATGATCGTGCTGTCGTACCTCTGGCTTCTGGCTCTCGTCCCGCTGCTGGTGGAGAAGAACGACAAGGAAGTTCAGTGGCATGCCAAGCACGGCATCGTTCTGATGGTTGCCGAGATCGTGCTTTGGATCGTCCTGTTCATCGTGCAGATGATCGTCGGCCGCATCCCTGGACTCGGCTGCCTGTTCGCCATCGTCGGCGCGCTGATATCCATCGTCTTGTGGCTCGGCGCCCTGATCGTACACATCCTCTGCATCGTGAAGGGCGTGAACGGGCAGCGCTTCACGCTGCCGTACATCAGCCAGTACGCGGACCAGTTCTAGAGGCGGACTTCCAAATGTCTTGAACGGCGCGAACGAAGCCGGTCTTTCGCGGCGACTTCGGCCGTTCAAGACGTCCAGCGAGACCACATTCCGGCATCCGGCACTCGAGGGCGGCGCCGGGTCGTGGGCGCCACCCTTCGGTTTGCAGTCGTCATGAAGGCACCTGACACCCCGGGCAGCCCGCAAGCCAGCCATCGCGCCATCATGCTGGTGCTCGCCTACCTGCCCCCCTTTGCCGTCATCCCGTTGCTCGTCGAAAAGGACGACCCGGATCTGCACTGGCACGCGAAGCACGGTGTCGTGCTGATGACGGCTGAGATGCTGTTGCTGCTCGCGCTCGTCGTGGTGGCGCTCGTGTTCGGATTGTTGACCGCGGGAATCGGGTGCGCGCTGCTGGCGCTCGTCCCGATCCCGTTCCTGGCCTTCCTCGTGCTGCACGTCGTGATCGTCATCAAGGCGTTCAACGGCCACCGCCTGCTGATTCCGATCGTCAGCGACTACGCGGACAAGTTCTGACCCCGTCGCCTCAGCCGAATGAAGAGGCTCCTGCGCTTTCGCCTCGTGGCGCCTGTCTGCCTCCTGCTCATGGCGTCGGCGTTCGCCTGGGACGTGTCGCGGCCGCCTGCCGATCAGCTCACGACGCGAACAGCGCTCCGCGCCATCGGGTGGTACCAGCGCACCCTGTCGGGACACCTCGGCATCCGCTGTCGCTTTCGGCCGACGTGCAGCAGCTACGCCGTCGAGTCCTTCGAGCGGTACGGGTTGATCAAGGGGGGGTGGCGAACAGCGGGACGCCTCGTCAGGTGCGGTCCGTGGACACCGATGGGCACGGTTGACCCGCCGTGAGCACATCCCGGGTGTGGGGCTACCCGCGCTCGAAGAGCGGCCTGGTGTCCTGATGGATGAGCGCCCAGAGCGTGTAGACGCCGAGCGCGGTGCCGAACGGCAGCAGGAAGAGATCGACGACCGAGAGGATGATGGCGAACGCGCGGGCCCACTCGCGAAAGCGTCGCAGGCGTCCGCCGACCCACAGATGTGCGGCACCGAAGAGAAAGCCGAGGGCGGCCAGGGTGAAGAACCCGGCAGCGACGATGCCGGCGGCCAGTTTGCCCCCGGTGGCACTCTGGCTCACGGCCGCGCCGATGGCCGTTGCCGCGATGCCGATCGACAGCATCGACACGCTCAACAGCACGCACATCCCGCCCCAGATCAGGTAGAGCACGCCCACGAGATCGACGTGTTTGTTCATGTCGTGCGAAGCTCTACTGCAACGCGCACTTCGATGCGTGTCGGAAGTGACAGCGGCGAGGTCACCCGGAACCGGAACCTCGCGCCGTCGAGCACACGCGCGGGAACCGTCAGCCGGACACGGTGATGGAGGAGCGACTCGCCCGTACCCCCGCACGCGCGGCACCACTCCATCCACGATTCCCCGCGTCCCCCGCAGAGCGAACAGGCGCTGAACACCGGCACGTCGAGCGGTACGGTCACACCGTCGAACGCCTCGCTCGGCGAGAGCCGGATCTCGGCTTGGAGCGGTTGTCGCACCTCGTCATCCACGAACGCCGCGCGGATGCGGTCCACCGCCGCGGGAATCGCCGGGAAGTCGATGGCCACCTCGTCGGCACACCACCGGCAATCGAACGCGCCCTCATCCGTCGTCGAAAGAAGCGCCTTGTCGTGGTCGAGCCGTCGGCGTTCGTCGTTGCTCAAGATGTCTATTATCCGAGCCTTGTCAAGGCATCAACCGGGTGGTACGATTCCTCGCGTTCCGAGCGAGAGACTAATCCATGCCCGAACGGCGAGAGACCAAGGAATGCCCCCTCTGCGGCGAAGTCATGCGCCGGAAGGACCTGGAACTTGTCGATCTGGTCCCGGGCACCACCGAAGCCAAGCGACGGAAGGTGAGCGAGTGGGTCTGCCCCGACTGTGACTACTTCGAGGAGATCGAGAAGGAAGGGAAAGGCTGAGCGCCCCAGCCCGGCGTCTAACGGGCGCCAAGGCTGAGCAGCACTTCCTTGCGGACGGCGTCCTCCACCTCTTCGAAGTTCAGGGCCGTATCGCATTCGTCACAGAGTACCTCGAGGACGGCCGGCCGACTCTCTTCGGTCACGTCCACCCGCGAATCCTCCAGGCGAACGACGTGAATCTGCAGCGTCTTCACCAGGAAATTCCGGGCATTGCCGCAGTTCGGACAGGTCAACGCCATGTCATGGCTCCTTCAGCCGATTCGCTGAAAATCGTGTCAGACAAGGAATTGTACGGAATCAGGCCCTGCTGAAGCAATCACGATCTTCCAACACCGGGCCGATGTAGGGCATTTGGGGGGGAAAGACGATGAGCGGACAGCCAAACGCGATGTTCGAGATACACGCCGAGGCCAGGGGCCCGCACTGGGTCGCCTGGATTAGTCGACCCGGTCAGCAGGATCCGTACCAGTCGGTGCTGGTGGTGGGCGCCAGCCAGCAGGAGGCCGAATCGCGAGCTCGCGAGTGGGCCGCCAGGGTCTCGGCTCAGATCGAGCGGTTGTCCTCCTCGTCGTAGTCGAGGAGATCGAGGGATTCGCCGAGCCGGATAACCTTGTTGAGCCTGTGTTGCTGATACGTGCAGTGCGGCCCTTTCGCCTCGAGCGACATGACCGACACGCCGGACAGCCTGACCCGCTGAATCGCGATCACGCACCCGCAGGGCAGCAACTCCAGCGCTTCGAGCTGGAGCTGGGCGGCTCCCGTCGTTACGGGACGGGATCGACTGGGCACGCTGCTCATCATCATGGTCCACCTCCAGGTCTCGCCCCTGGTCCCCTCGTTCCGGCCCACAACGGCCGGGGTCGGAATCCTGATCCTTCTTCCTTCTCAGTTCTCCATCCTCGGTTCTCGCTCCTGAATTCTGGCTCCTGTCTGCTTAGACGCTCCCGTCCCGATTCCGGTTGCACGATGTGCCGCCGAGTGGCCCTGGCAGGAACGATCAGCCGTAGATCAGGCGCCCTTCGACGAGCATCCCGGGGTACATCGCTCGCACGGCGGTGACGTACAAGTCGAGCTGCCGCTCGTGCCAGCTCTTCGGTCGGCCCGTCTTGATCTCGACGACGGTGATCCGTCCCTCGTCGAGATGACAGGCGAGACAGTCGATGCTGCCGCGAATAATCGTCGTCCGAGCAACGGTGCCACCCTCGCCAGGCGCCCTGTCCTCCCTCGAGACCGATTGCCCGGCCGTCGGTTGCGAGTCGATACGCCGTTCTGCCGTTCCCTCAGCGGCTGGAAGCGGCGCATCAACCGCGGCCGACATGCACAGCGAGAATGGCACCTCGTACAGGCAATTGGCCGAGTCGAGGAGCAGGGTGACGTCCGGCCGCTGACGGAACGCCACGAAGACGCGCACGGCTTCTTCGACCGTTCCGCGGCGTTCGTCGGGATTCTCGAGCTCCTGGTCTGCGAGCAGCCGGGTCGCGCGCTCGGTCAACTCCGTCTCGTCGACCGCGCACGAGCGCGGATACCACTGGAACAGGCGGTGCACGAGCGTGCCGACGAGGACCGCGGCGATGTGGCCGGTCGGAGCCGCGGGTTCGTATGCGGCGTCCGCTCCCGTCACCTCGTCGTTGCCGCACATGGCAGAGGCGGCGGCCGCCACGTGGCGGGTGCCGGTGACGTCCAGGAGCGGTGCGAAATCCGTGTCCCGAGCGGCGCCTCGTACGGCAGGCGAGGCTTCGGCGGCTGGCGTCGGGGCCGCGATCGCGCCACCCGTGCTGGCGCACACACGAAACCGGTGCACGCCGCCGCCTTCCGGTCGCCACTCGATCTCGGCGTCCGGCCCGAGCGAGGCTGCCGCCGTCAGCACATCGCGAAGCGACGCGGGAAGGTCCTCGGCCAGGCTGCCTCGGCCCGGCGCGAATCGGCCGGCCTTGAGGACACCCGACAGATACAGCCGCTCACGGGCGCGCGTGACCGCGACGTAGAGGAGCCGCTTGGTCTCCTCGCGATCGCGATCGCGGAGTGCCTCCTCGGCTTCGTCGAGGCTGCCGGCCACCGACACGATCGGCAGGCCCTGTGGTCCCGCCGGGACCACCGTGATGGGGTCACCATGCGAACCGGTACCGCGTCCCACGTTCACGAGGAACACGATCGGGAACTCGAGGCCCTTCGCGGCGTGAACAGTCATCAGGTTGACGGCATCGAGCGCGTCCACCGCCGCGTTCGATTCGTCGCCTGCCGACAGGCGCTCGAAGTGATCGGCTATGCGGCCGAGCGTGGCGTATCCGCGATTCTGCAATCGACGCGTCAGCGCCCGGACCTTCTTCAGGTTCTCCCTGGCCTGCACGAGGCGCGGGCCGCGCAGTTCGAATGCGTAGCCCGCTTCGTCGAGCACGCGATCGAGCACTTCGGCTGGCGTCAGCCGATCGACGTGCGCCAGCCACCCTCGAACCGACTCGCGGGTTCGACCGAGCACGCGAGCATCCTCGGGACCGAGATCGGCGGCCAACGAATCATCCTCGTCCGTCATCAGGCGCAGCGCGAAACCCGGTCCGAGGCGGCGCAACGCCTGGTCGGAGAGACGAACGACGCGCGATCGCAGGAACGCGGCGGCGCGCAGGTCCGACGCGGGATCCGCGAGGTACCGCAGCAACGCCACGATGTCCTTCACCTCGTCGGCGTCGAAGAAGCCAAGGCCCTTGTAAACGTACGTCGGAATGCCCCGCGCCTCGAGCGCGGCTTCGATGTCGCGATGACTCTGGCGCGAGCGAAACAGGATCGCGATGTCGCCCGGCGTTGCCTGGCGTGCGATCCCGCTCTGCCGGTTGCGGACCACTCCCTGGTCCAGCAGTTGCTGCACCTCGCTCGCAATCGATTCGGCCGCCTGCGTGGCGCTCGACGCGAGCACGAGGCCGAGCGCGTCGGTCGAGGCCGCGGGCGTCGCATCCAACGGGAATCGGTCGGACACGCGGTAGCGGAACGCGTCGGCGCGCGCTGCCGGGCGGTCCATGCCGCCGAACAGGTCGTTCGTGAACGCGAGGAGCGCGGGTGTCGATCGGAAGCTGCGCGCGATTGATCGCCGCACGCGGCCGGACGGACGGAGCGCCTCGATGTACCGGCGCGCACGGCGCAACAGGCGCACGTCGGCGTCGCGGAACGCGTAGATCGACTGCTTGCGGTCGCCGACGATGAAAATGGACGGCTGGAGGGGGGCGTCCTGCGTCACGCCGATGCCCTCGCCCCACGACTCGATGAGCCTCGCGACGAGGCGCCACTGCGCGTGGCTCGTGTCCTGGAACTCGTCCACGAGCACGTGGTGGTACCGCGCCTCGAGGCGATACCGGCTCTGCGCGAACTCGTCCATTCGCGCGAGCAGGCCGAGCGCCCGCTCGAGGCCGGCCGCGAAATCGAGGGCCGCCTGCGTGTCGAGCGCCCGCTGATACCGGTGGCGCGCGATGCGGAACAGCCGTTCGACGGCGCGGACCATGGCGACATTGAGGTCGCGCTGGAACACCGACATCGCCTCGCTGACCTCTGGAGCCATCAGGGCGACGGCGCGCGAGTGCCGCGCCCAGGCCGCGGGCGTCGGGCACTGCGCTTTGCGGTACGCGTTCGCCGGCCGGGACCGCGCTCCGCCGTCGTCCTTCAGAAAATAGCGCGACACACGGTCGAGGACAGCGCGAGGAGCGGCCGGACGACCGGCAACCAGCGCCCGGAGGTCGGCCGCGAGCAGTGGGTACCCGACGTGATCCACCGGCGCGTCGGCGAGGAACGCGTCGAGTCCGCCGTCGCCGCGCGAGAGCAGATCGCGCAGCCGACGAGCGACCCGTTCGAACGCAACCTCGGGCGCCGGACCGGACGTCTGACCGAGGAAGCGGCGAATCGACCGCCCGACGACCAGACGACGGTCGAGCAGCGCGGCGAGGCCCTCGCGCACCTTCCGCTCGCCCATGGTCGCGAGCAGCAGGGCCATGTCCGCGTTCGCGGTGGCCATCCGGCGGCCGGCGCGGAGCGCGGTGTCGAGGGCTTCGTCCACGAGGCGCGGGACCTCGGTCTCGTCGGCGATGTCGAACCCCGGATCGAGGTCGGCTTCGAGCGGGAACTCCCGGAGCAGCGAAAAGCAGAAGGCGTCAATCGTGCTGATGGAAATGTCGCCCAGGCGATCGCGTAACACGCGCCAGCGCGCCTGGTCGCCGGCAGAGAGGTCCGCCATCTGGCGCAACTGCTGCACGATCCGCTCGCGCATCTCGGCGGCAGCCTTTCTTGTGAACGTGATGGCCAGGATGTTGGCGGGGTCGACGCCGGCGCGCAGGAGGTTGATGTAGCGCGTCACGAGGACGCGCGTCTTGCCGGTGCCGGCCGACGCCTCGAGGACGACGTTGCGGGTGGGATCGACCGCGAAGGTCCTGGCCGCCTCGTCGCGCGCCACCATCGGATCGACGGCAGGCAGGGGCGGCGACGCGCCCGAATCGTCGTCGAAGGGCAAACGTTCCGAGGCATCAGGCCTGTTCGTCGGCAACGACGTAGTCCTTTCGGCAGACCGACGCGAATGCACACGTGCTGCACAGCCACTGCGTGGCGGGTTGCGGCGGGAACTCGCCCCGCTCGATCCGATCGATGGCGCCGATAAGCCGCGCCTGACCGTCGGCCAGCGACTCCGCCGCGCCCGGTCCCGCTTCGACGACCGCGCGAACCGGCTTGCGCTCGCCGAACGCCATGTAGGACGCCTCGGCAATCTCCCACCGACCGCCTCGCGTCCTCTCCAACTGCTGCTGGACACAGATGGCGTAGATCGGCAACTGGACCGAACGGCCCGCATCCGGCATCTTGCCTATCTTGTAGTCGATCACGCGGAACCGGCCGTCGGCGAACAGGTCCACGCGGTCCGCCTTCCCCCGCAAGCGGACGCGCCTGACCGTGTCGCCGTTGGCGATCGAGAACAGGCCATCCAGCGTGTATTCGAGGAGGCGCTCGCGCACCGGTTCCGGCCGCGCCGCCTCGGCCGCCAGCACGATCTCGCCGAGCCCGGCCGCGGCAACCGATCCAAGAAGCCGTAAGCGCTCGAGCGCGGCCTCGCCCTTCGGCAGCGTGCTCAACTGCCGCTCGGCGATCGAGGCAAACAGCCCGCGTGCCTGGTCGAGCACGGTCACCGTGATCGGTCCTCCGCCCGCCGCCTGCCATTCGGTGAAGAAGGCGCGAAGCACTTCGTGGACGAAGCGTCCTCGCACCTTCGGCGACATCGAGGATTCATCCGCCACGTCCTCCGGCAGGCGAAGGACCGTTGCGGCGAAGTACTTGAACGGGCAGTCGAGGTACCGGTCGATCGCCGTGACCGTGTACACGGGCAGCGGACCCGGGCCGGCGGCGCCGTGGAACGACGCGTCGGTCCCGGGTGAACGCGACAGGCGCAGAGTCAGCCAGTCGGACGGGTCGCCCTCGAGGACCGCGGTGTCGATCGGATCCGAGGTGATCGCTTCGTCCACGAACACCCGCGCCGACGACTCCTCGACGCGAACGACGGAAACATCGGCGCCGTCCAGTTCTTCGAGCAGCGCCGACGGGTTGACGATCGAATCGTCCTCGAGCGTAAAGGTGGAGACGAACACCGACGCGGACGGCAGACACAGCAGATCGACGAACGCCGCGCGGACGGCGGCGAGTCGCGCGGCATCGGACGGCCACCCGAGCTCGGCGAGCAGGAATGCCGGATAGAAGATGTTGCGCGCGGACGGCTCGGGCCAATCGCCCTCGGCCAGGCCAACGAGGTGGACGGTGTCGAAGTCGCCGTAGCGTGCGGCCTGCGCGTCGGCGAACTGCACGCCGGCCGTACCGCGCCGCGGTGAGAAGGTCTCGGCCTCGAGCCACCGCCGCACGGCGGCCGCAACGTCAGCAAGGCGAGCGGGCGGATCGTCGTGCGCCAGCGCCGCAGCCCTCAGGGTCTCGAGCACCGCGATCACCGCCCCGCGCGCACGCAGGTGCCGCTGACGAATCATCTCGTCCGGCAGGTCGAAGTGTTCGTGCGAACGGAGGAACGCCAGGACGGTGGTCAGGTGCGCCGAGACCGGCGCCACCGACATCAGCGGCGCGAGTTCGGCAGCGACCCGCGCCGCCGCGCGCGCGCCCGCCGCGCCGTCGCCCGCCCAGGTCTCGGCCAGCCGTGCGAGCGCCTCTGGGTCGCCGAGATACCCCAGGTCGCCCAGCGCCCGGTCGAGCGCTGCGATCTCTGCGGGTGCCACGGGCGAGACGCCCGTGCCACTCGTGCCTTGGAGCAGCCGGGGCGAGACGCCCGTGCCACTCGTGCCTTGGAGCAGCCGGGGCGAGACGCCCGTGCCACTCGTGCCTTGGAGCAGCCGGGACGAGACGCCCGTGCCACTCGTGCCTTGGAGCAGCCGGGACGAGACGCCCGTGCCACTCGTGCCTTGGAGCAGCCGGGACGAGACGCCCGTGTCTGGCCGATCGGCGAAATGCGGTGACTTCAGCAGCGCCACGAGCGCCGTCCGTCCGAACCGCGACTCGACCAGCGCGAAGATGAGATCGAGAAGGCCTGCAAACGGCTCGGCGGCCAGCGGGAGCGCATCCGCCGCCTGAAACTCGATCCGTGCGTGCTCGAAGACGATGGCCGCGAGGTAGACGTACGGCAGGGGGCGCTTGAAGACGATCGCCGTACGATCGAGCGGCGCGGGCGCCAGGACTCCGGACTGTGCCCGCCGGTCGCACTTGATGCGGCGCGCGATCGCCCGCAGTTCTTCCTCCCGATCCCGGCTGCGGAAGAACCGCACGTCCGATTCCCGCGGCGCCACCAGAACCGGCCGCGGACACGCCGCGCCCATGGCTTCTTCCTCCAGCTCCGGCAGGAGATCGCGGAGCCGGTCATGGAGCCCGGCAGCGAGCTCAGCCTCGGTTGCCACGATGTCCACGGCCTCGAGGTGCGGCAGCCGCGTGAGAAGATCGAAATCGGCCGGGTGCAGGCCACCAGACGGTTCGCTGATCCGGTCGCCGATCGTCACCACGACATGACGGTAGAGCGCCACGTCGCGCGACTCGAGCAGACGCCGCCGCAGGCTCGATTCGTCGAGTGCGCCGGAGGCCGCCACCCGGCGCTCGAAGGCGCGGAACGCGGCCACCAGGAAGCGCGTCTGGCGGAGCAGACGTTCGGCTCCGCGGTCGATGTCCGCGCGTGGCTCGAGGTCTTCGACGACAATCCGTTCGAAGGTCTCGATCGTGCGCTGCTGGCGGGCGAGCGCATCGTAGAAGGCGAGCATCTCGGCCACGAGGCCGGGCCGCACGCGGAACGGTGGGACGACACCCGCCTCGACCGTCTCGCGGGCGGCGGCACCGAGCAGCACCTCGCGTTCGATTGGCGACAGCCATGGGTCCCGCCAGCCCGCGCGTTCGTACAACCTCCGGTACCATTCATCGCGCGTCACCAGGTCCGGCAGCACGAGCGACCACACCACGCCCTGCTCACACGCGGCTGCCGAAGGCGGCGACGCGAAGGCCAGCCGTTCGAGCGTATGGCGCAGTTGCTGCGCTGCCGCTCGCGACGGCACCAGCACCGCGCAGTCCCGGGCGCGAAGTGCCGCGCCCACCAGCGATCCCACGGCGCGCGGGACCGCCCGCAGATCGGGCGCCCGAAGCAGCCTGACGGAGCGTGGCGTCATCACCGCAACTCGGGTGGACGGGAGATGGTGTCGATCTGCTTGCGGGCTTGCGCGAGCATCATCATGGACCCGGCGGCGGCAGACGAGGCATCCCACGCCGCGGTGAGATCGGCGGTGACCGCCGCACGCTCCCGCGTCCGGGCCGCCTGCTGGCCGAGTTCCACGGCAGACAGCAGCGTCGCATGCACCGTGGACATCTCGTCCGGAGGCTTCACGAGGACGAGCTGGCGATACGCGCGCTCCAGGCGCTGCACGACGTCTGGCAACGACGCCACGGCGGGGCCGGCGAGCGCACGGATGTCCTCGAGCGTCGGGCGCAGCCGCGCGACCTGATCGATCGGGCCGGACACGACACGGCGGTACGCGCGATAGGCTTCCGATCGGCGAACCCACTGATCGCGCATCAGCCGCAGGCGCCGGGCCGAATCGAGACGATCCTCGAGCGCGGCCAGCAGGCCGGCGACCGTCTCCTTCCTGCGCTGGCCGAGCTTCTCGTCGCGGCTCCGCACGGAGTCGATCACCCGCTCGACGCCCCGCACGTCGGCCCCGGCCGCAGCCGTTGCCGCCTTGTCGATCGCCGTCCGGGAGAGGTCACCGTAGCTCCGATCCATGCGGGCTTCCGCCTCGAGCTGTGCCCTCGCCGACGCGCGCATGTCGTGCACCCATTGCTTCGGCAGCCGGCTGGCCGTTTCGTCGAGGACGCCGATCGCGGAACGCAGCAGGCCCATCCGCTCGGCGGGCACGTCGGACAGCCGCGCGGCGATCAGCAGCTGATCGATCGCCTGAGTCGGCGTCGGATCCGGCAACGTCGGCATCGACGGCGGCTCGATCGTCGCGACGAGGCTGACGTCGAACTGCTGCACGCCGGCGGCCGCCTGCAACTCGGAGATCGCCTGCTCGACGAGCGCGACCATTTCGCGGATGTCCGAGGACCGGTAGCCGAAGTGATCGGCGGGCCATGCGATCAGCGTCTTTCGCACCTGCCCGGCCAACTGCAGCCGACGCGTGGGATCGTTCGTCAACGCGATCTGGTTGAGCGTCTCGGCCACCTCTCCGGTGAGCACCGCGAAGTCGGCCTCCGCGCGGGTCCGGAGGTACTGCGCGTATCGCACTGCCTCCGCGTACCGCATCGTCGTGTCCCAGTTGATCGCCGACGCGGGCAGGTTGACGAGATGCGTGCGATCCCCGCGCGGCACCCCCACGGGCATGGAGAAGACGACGCGGTCGCCAACGCGCGTGAACTCCCCCGCCGACACGAGTGCCGTGCCGTCCTTGAGGATCACCCGGAACAGCGGGACATCGTCCCCGGCGGCATCCGCCATCGCGGGCGCGATCACACCGAGGGCGACCAGCGCGAGAAGACCAGCCCAGGTTGCCGTGCGACGCCTGTGCATTCGAGTCAAGCCTACCACTGACGGCCGAGGCCTGTGCAAAACCTGTGGATGGACAGTGAAAATCCTGTTGAGCGAACGACAGGTTCAAAGTTCTTTCCGCACGAATGCACGCGCTCTGAGGTTTCTGCGGTTGTGCACGCCGCTTCGTCACGCCTTTCGCTTGACGCGTACCGCCAGCAGCTTAGAATGACATGGCTCTGATTTGAGGCGCATTACTTCCCATGATGGCTGTTCGCCGTTTCCAGGAAACCATTGGCGGTCACGTCTACAACATCGAGGCGTCGATGGTTCGTGACGACCGCTGGCGTGCGCAGATCGCGCGCTTGCCAGGCATGCCCACCGCCCTGATGCCGTTCTACGGATCGACGGCGGACGAGGCGGCACGTCAGCTCTGCAACTGGCTGGCGCGGGCGCATCACGTCGTCGCCACGACCGCCTGACCTTCCAACCAGCCCCATCGGCCAGAACCGCATGATCTTCCGGACGTCGTTCAGATTCTGTCTGCTCACGCTCATCGCGTTCTTCGCCCAGGTCACCCTCGCCACGGGCGCGCCCGATCAGCACGCCACGGCCGATGCGAGTGGCACGGCTGCACGCGGTGCGAGCGGCACGGCTGCACGCGATGCGAGTGGCACGGCCGCACGCGATGCGAGTGGCACGGCCGTCCCGGCCGTGCGCTCCCCCCCCCAGCTCCCGCGTGTCCGCCTCGTCGCGACCGGCGGCACGATCTCGAACCGCGACGGGGGCCGCTTGACCGCCGACGAGTTGATGCAGGCGATTCCCGCGCTCGGCCGTCATGTGCGTGCCGAGGCGGAGCAGTTCTCGAACGTGGCCAGCAGTCAACTCACGCTCGAGCAGTGGCTGCAGCTCGCGCGTCGGCTGAACGACGTCTTCAGGAGCGATCCCGGCTTGTCCGGCATCGTCGTCACGAGCGGCACCGACACGCTGGAGGAGCTCGCGTATTTTCTCGACCTGACCGTGCGGGACTCGCGCCCGGTGGTGGTCGTCGGATCGATGCGCAATCCGAGCACGCTCGGGTACGAGGGTGCCGCGAATCTGCTCGAGGGCTTCCGCGTGGCGGCGGAACCGACCGCACGGAACAAGGGCGTGCTCGTGGTGCTCAACGACGAGATCAACGCCGCACGGGAAGTCACCAAGACCGACGCGCTACGGCTGCAGACGTTCCAGAGCCGCGGCTACGGCGTGCTCGGCGTGGTCGATCCCGACCGCGTGGTGTTCTATCGGGACGTGGTCAAGCGGCACACGGCGAAGAGCGAGTTCGATCTCTCCGGCGTGACGGCGCTACCGCGAGTGGACATCGTGATGGTGTACCAGGGCGCGACCGGCGACATCATCAAGGCCGCGGTGGACAACGGCGCGAAGGGCATCGTCATCGCCTCGGCGGGTGCCGGGGCAACGGCGCCGACGCAATCCGACGGCATCGACTACGCGGCGTCGAAGGGCGTGTTCGTGGTGACCAGCACGCGGGCCGGCGGTGGGCGGATTGCGGCCGACCGGGTCCGACCGGCGGGCGCGGCGGCCGACGACCAGGCCCCGGCGTCCGGGCGCCGGCAGCGGAACGCGGCGTTTCTCGCGGCCGAGGACCTCACGCCGATCAAGGCGCGGATCCTGCTGATGGTGGCGCTCACGAAGACGCAGGACGGCAAGGAGATCCAGCGGATGTTCACGGAATACTAGAAGAAGTCGGAACTGACGCTGTCAGTCGGTGCCGCATGTCAGTCGGGGCTGACGATGCTGGTCGGAGCCAGACGTCAGTCGGGGCTGACGGTTTCAGCCGGGCTGTCCGTGTCTTTGACGAACACGGGTTGGCTGGGCTAATATTGATAGTTCCCACCCGCAGTGGGCCTGTAGCGCAGTTGGGAGCGCGCCTGAATGGCATTCAGGAGGTCACCGGTTCGATCCCGGTCAGGTCCACCAACCTTCGCTCTTGGCTGCACGCGAAGGTTGTCCCGCCGAGGCCCCGCAGGGCGAAGGCGGACCCCAACCAATCGGTGACCATCTGCGGCGA
>DASXVO010000056.1 GCA_036504215.1 Vicinamibacterales bacterium
GCCAGGAGTCAGAATTCACAAGTGAGAAGCGAGAAGCGAGAAGTGAGAAGCGGTGTAGACTCGGCCGGAACGCTGGCGGGCGATGGACTACTGCGACATCTACCACTCCCTGAAATCGTCGGTGACCTACACCCCCACCGAGATCCACCTCGGCGACGGCACGCGCGTGGTCAACGTGGACTTCCGTTCGGAGAGCGATTGGATCCTCCCGGGGCGGGGCAACTGCGCCTGCCCGACGCACGGTGCGATGCTGACCGAGCCGCAGGCAGATGAGGAGACGATCGAATCGGACATCCCCGGTCATGACGACGCGCACATGCGCGAGAACCGGGAGTTCCGGTACCACGTGTTCGCGCCTGCCGGCACCGGGCGCGCGCACGAGGTGATCCTGCTGTTCCACGGCTTCAACGAGAAGCACTGGCACAAGTACCTGCCGTGGGCGCACGCCCTCGTCGAGCGAACGGGAAAGACGGTGCTGCTCTTTCCCATCGCGTTCCACATGAACCGGGCGCCGCAGGCGTGGAGCGACCGCCGCGCGATGCACCGGCTGTGCGAGGAGCGCAAACGCGGATTCCCGTCCATCATCGCGTCGACGCTCTCGAACGCGGCCATCAGCACGCGGCTGCAGACGAGGCCCCAACGCTTCTTCTGGTCCGGACTGCAGACCTACAACGACATCGTGCAGCTCGTCGACGAGATCCGGACGGGCCGGCATCCGCTCGTCGACCAGGCGGCCACCTTCGACCTGTTCGCCTATTCGATCGGCTGCATGCTCGCGCAGATCCTGCTGATGACCGACCCTCGGGGCGCGTTCAACAACTCGCGCTCGTGTCTGTTCTGCGGCGGCGCCGTGCTGAACCGGATGTCGCCCGTCTCCCGCTTCATCCTGGACAGCGAGTGCAACGTCGCACTCTACTCGTACGCGGTCGAACATCTCGAAAGTCACCTGAGGGACAACGAACGGCTGCGGCACTTCCTGGGCGACGCCCACCCTGAGGGTCTGGCCTTTCGCTGCATGCTCAACGCGATCGTTCGACGGAAGGAGCGCGAGGCCCACTTCGGCCGGCTCGGATCGCGCCTGCTCGCGCTGACGCTCGAATCGGACACCGTCATTCCGCCCGACGAGGTGATGAACACGCTGCAGGGGGCGGCACGGAACCTCCCCGCGCGCGTGGACGTGCTCGAGTTCGGCTATCCGTGCCGGCACGAGGACCCGTTCCCCGCGGCCGCATCCACGCGCGGGGAGGTGGACAAGGCATTCAGGCGCGTCTTCGACCGCGCCGCCGGTTTCTATCTGAGGAAATCACTCGCAAAGTGATCGTTGCCGCGCTCTTCCGCCTCTCCGCCTTCATCTATGCGTTCGACCGCAGCGCGACGACCGGGTCCACGCGCGAGGCGCGCCGAGCCGGCAGATACGTTGCCATCAGCGCCACGGCGCCCAGTCCGCCTGATACCGCGACATACGTCAGCGGATCGGTCGGGCCGATCCCGAACAGCATCGTGGCCATCAGGCGGGTCAGCGCAAGGGCGACGCCAATCCCAACCAGGAGGCCAACGCCGGTGAGCGCGAGACCGTGTCGAAGGAACAACCGGCTGACGTCGCTCCGCTGCGCGCCAAGCGCCATGCGGATGCCGACCTCGCGCGTTCGCTGCGCCGCGATGTACGCGATCACGCCGTAGATGCCCACGATGCCGAGCAGCAAGGCCACCGACGCCGCGATGGCGAGCATCGCCAGCATGAACGAGGTCTGCGCCATCGACTCCGCTCGAAGTTCATTCAGCGTCCGCACGTTCGCCAGCGGCAACCCCGGGTTCACCGCCCATACCGCCTGCTGGAGTTCCTTCATGAAGCCGAGCGAATTCAGCCGCTTCGACCGGATCGCATACGCCTGGGAACGCTGCACGTAGTCCTTCTGGCCGAACATGCTGTCCACCAGCATCGGCCAGTACACGGTGGTTGGCGCCGGCTGCGAGACCCCGTCGTCGCGTTCGTCGCCGACGACCCCCACGATTTCCCGCCAGGGATCGGCCGGGGTTGACCTGATTCGGCGTCCGATCGCCGCGCCAGCCGTCTTCCACTGCTGCCGCGCCAGATTCTCGGAGATGAGCGCCGCGGGCGTCCGGTTGTAGATGTCGGCCCACGTCAGCGTCCGTCCGGCGACCACCTTGTTCCCCATCGTCTCGGCGTAGGCCGGGCCGATCCACTTGTAGCGGTGCATCTTCGGCATCTGGCCGGGACGCAGGGGGAAGTCCTCGAAGAAGATCGGATCGTTGTCGGTGTTGCCGTCCATCGTCACCGATGAGGAGAGGCCGACCGAGATGATGCCCGCCACCTGGCTGATGTTGCGAGCCACTTGCTCGTGCATGCGCACGGTCAATTCTGGCGACGACACCATCGCCTTCGGGATCGTGATCCGCAGCGTCAGAACCTCGTCGGCCCTGGAGTAGCCGGGGTCGACGCTGCGCAGCGCGACGAACGTCCGAACCATCAGGCCCGAACTGATCAGCAGGACCATCGCCAGCGCGACCTCGGCGACCACGAGCGTGCTCCGGAGGCGGTGGCGCTCGCGACTGTCGCTGGCGGACCGGCCGCCGTCCTTGAGCGCCGCGATCCGCGGCGCGGAGAATTTCACCACCGGGATGAGGCCGAAGAGCAGGCCGGCAACCAGCGAGATCGCGAGCGTGAATGCCAGCACGACCGGGTCGATCGCGATCTCTTCGAGGCGCGGCAGGCCATCCGGCGCCACCTTCACGAGCAACCTCACCGCGGCCCAGGCCAGCCCGGCACCGATCACGCCGCCGGCAAGACCAAGCGTGACGCTCTCGCTGAGCAACTCGCGCGCGATTCGCCACCTGTCCGCACCGAGCGCCGACCGGATAGCCAGTTCCTGTTGCCGCCCCTCCGCGCGCACCAGGAACAGGTTCGCCACGTTGGCGCATGCGATCAGCAGGACGATGCCCACCATCCCGAACAGCACCCACAACACCCGTCCCACGTCGCCGACGACGTCGATCGACAATGGTCGAACGTTCGGGCCCAGCCTCACCTCGTCGAGCATCTTGCGTGTGAAGCCGTTCGGCAGCGGAAAACGCTCGACCACGAGCGGGATCATCCGGGCAATGTCGGCGTTCGCCTGTTCAAGGGTCACGCCGGGCTTCAGCCGGGCCACGCCCTGGTACGCGAAGTTGCCGATGAAGACCTCGGCGCGGTTGAATTGCAGCGGGATGAGGATGGCGGGATTCGAACGAAGGAACTTGAAGGACGGCGGCAGGACGCCAATCACCTCGCGCGGACGGCCGTCGATCGTCAGCGGCCGGCCGACGATGCTCCTGTCGCCGCCGAACTTCCGCTGCCAGTATGCAAAGGTGAGGATGATGCGTTCGGGGCTGCCAGGCGTGTCGTCTGCGCGATCGAAGATACGGCCCATCGCCGGCTTCACCCGCACCGCCTGCAGCGTGCCGTCCGTCACCATCAGCGTCTGCACGCGCTCCGGGTCGCCCGCACCGGTGACCGACGCGGCGCGATCGGCCCACAAACCGATCTGCTCGAAGGTCCGATTCTCGTCCCGATACGTGAGGTAGAACGCCGGGCCCTGCTGCATCAGGTCGGCGCTCATGCCCGGCGCCGTGTGCCAGACGCCGACCAGTCGGTCGGGCTCATTGAATGGCAGGGGTTTGAGGAGCACGCCGTAGACCACGCTGAACAGGGCAGCGTTGGCGCCGATGCCGACGCCGAGCGTCAGGAGGGCGACGACCGTGAAGAGCGGCGTTCGGAGGAGTCGGCGAAGCATCCGGCCGAGCGATGACGCGTGGTTCATGGCAGGTCTTGCTGGGGATCGGGCTGACGAGCGAGAGGTACTCGGTCGATTAGACGAATCTGCGAAGAGGCCGGTTCCAGGGAGCCATCCCATCTTCCTCCTTTCCGGCCAGCTATCCGCCTGTCGGACTGCCGCCGGTCCACGCTCCCGCCCGGCCGCCTGGCATTCAACACTGGGATCGCAGAGACCACAGAGCTCACCACTCTCACGGTCTCTGCGTCCTCTGCGTGCTCTGTGTCCAGTCGTGATCGCCCAGCCGCCTGCACGCGACGGCCCGCTACCGCCGGCCGATTCTCACGCCGCCGTTGGTGGTCCTCACCCGAATGGTCGGGCCGCCGCTCCCGATATCGGTCGAGATCTTGCGCGTGAGTTCGCCCTGCATCGTGATCGGGAAGTCGATCGACACGCCACCGTTCGATGTGTCCGCTTCGAGGTGCGCCGAGTAGTTGTCGGGCAGCCGCAGGTCCACGCCGCCGTTGTGCGTTTCGATGTCCATTCCCTCGCCGTTCCAGGTCGTGCCGTCGAGTTCGGCCTTGATGCCGCCGTTGGTCGTGTTTCCGCGCACCCGTCCGCCGACGCGCGCCAGCCGGATACCGCCGTTCGTCGTCCGAAGCTCGAGATTGCCGGCCACGTCGCTCAACGACAGTCCGCCATTGGTCGAGCGCAGATCGAGATTCGAATGCGACGGCACCATCACCTCGAAGCTGACGCTCCAGCTGCGCCCGCGCTCGTGGCTCGGCCCATCAGTTCGCACCCGGCCGCCGTCGGTGAACACCTGGACCTGACGGCCCAAGGCCACGGCGTCGCCCTCCGAGTCCGCCTGCGTGACGACGATCGCCCGCACCTGCATGTCCTGGCGATTCCATCCACGAACGGTGATTCCGCCGTTTGGCGTGGCGTCGACCGACAAATCGGTGCCGGGGTTCGGCACGGTCGTGTCGCGGACTTCGCAGTGCGACGGACGGTCCGAGTGGTGCCGACGGCAGGGGTCGTCGCCCTTGTCCTGTGCCAGCGCCATCGTCGGCAGAACGACCATCAAGCCGGCTGCCGCCAACGACCACCGTTTGAATGTGACTGTTGCGTTCATGTGTTGCCTCCAAAGCTGCCCTTCGACTCAGCTGTGCCGCGCCTGCCTGCCGGGTCCCTTACGCGTCCGCAGGTTGCTGGTTGGCGAAGCGCAAGTGCGCTCAGGGCATGGTTGGCCGCCAGTTCCCGGCCGCTCTGGCGACATCCGTCAGGTCTCAGGGTGTTTGACGAGGAGCCGGCCTGTTGCGTTTGCTGGCCGGCTGACGATGCAGTGGCCAGGCGGGGCGGGAAGGCGGCAAGGCGGCAAGGCGGATGGGCGGGAACGCTCACAGTGGCCGCGAGCGTCCCCGGCCGTGCCATTCGGTATTCTCGCTTCTCACTTCTGAATTCTGTCTTCTGACCCCTATGTATTGAAGTACCTCGCCTCCGGATGGTGCACGACCAGCGTGGCGGTGGACTGTTCCGGGATGAGTTGCCCGGCCGAGGTCAGTATCATGCCCAGTTCCCGTTCGGCGGGAAGGAGGAGGAACACCTTCCGGTGCTCCTCGACGTCCGGCAGGGCGCCGAAGCCCCACGCGAAGCGCACGCCGCGGTGGCCAGCCAGTCCCAGTTCCTGGCGAATCCGGTCGCACAGCAACTCGGTGGCGGCTTCGGCCGTCCGCACGGCGAGGCCGTGCGAGAAGTACGCCTCGCTGTATGCGTCCTGGGCGTCCATCGAGTCGAAGCGCTCGGTCGCGGCCGCGCCGACGGTCACCACCTGCAGCGCCGCCACATCCATCTTCTCGGAGCCGAGCGGCAGGAAGAAGTCGGCGAGGCACAGGTGCTCCTCTTCCCTCTGCCGGGGGAACGACAGGCGGGTCATCACCTGCGAGTGGTCGTCCGGATGGAAGACGACGAGTTCGTTGCCGTCGGACTGCGCGGGGAAGTAGCCGTAGACCGCCTGCGGCACGAGCCAGCGCTGCTCGATCGCCTCGCGCTTCATGCGCTCGAGCCTGGCTGAGAAATCCTTCTGCAACTGCTTCCATCCTGCGCCGCGCTGGGTCGATCCGCCCCACGACACGCGGAACAGCCGGCTCTCGTTCAGCCGCTCGAACACCTCCTCGATCGGCATGGTCTGCATCGTCCGCGAGCCCCAGAACGGCGTCTGCGGGACATCCTCCGGTCGAGCGACGATCGAAGATCGACCCGCGATGACCGCCGCCTTCGCGGCGGGCTTCCGGCGCTCGTCGGCGGCCGTCCGCTCGCGGGCGAGCACCGCGTCGCGCGTGGTCGGGTCCATCAGCCGATCGACCGTCTCGAGCCCTTCGAACGCATCGCGGCAGTAGAAGACGCCGCCGCCGTACGTCCGATCGCCATCCACCGCCGTGATGTCGCGGCCGAAGTCGCGGTTGATTGCCGCGCCGCCGACCATCACCGGCACCGACAGGCCTCGTCGGTCGAGCTCGCGCACGACGAGCGGCATCTGGCGCGACGTCGAGACCAGCAGCGCGGACAGGCCGATGACATCCGCCTGCAGTTCGGCTGCGCGATCGACGATCGTGCTCACCGGCACCTGCTTGCCCAGGTCGTGCACGCTGTAGCCGTTGTTGGCGAGGATCGTCTTGATCAGGTTCTTGCCGATGTCGTGGACGTCGCCGTAGACCGTCGCCAGCACGATGCGGCCCTTCGTGACGCCTTCGGCCTTCTCGAGGTACTTCTCGAGGTGGGATACGGCCTTCTTCATCGTCTCGGCCGACTGCAGCACGAACGGCAGGATCAGTTCGCCCGACCCGAACTTGTCGCCCACCTCTCTCATCGCGGGCAGAAGCACCTGGTTCAGCGTGCGCACGGCCACGGCGGAGGTGTCCGGATTGGGATAGGTGTAGCCCGGTTGCGCAAAGAGGTTTGCAATGCCCGTCGCTTCGCGGACGCCGGTCGCGAGGATCGCGTCGATGTCCACCTCGCAGCCCTCGGGTTGCCGATGCAGGATGCGCCAGTGCAGGCGTTCGCTCGGCGACTTGCCGGCCAACGGGTCCGCCGCCGTCTGCCGCGACTTCGCGCCCTCGTAGAAGCTGATGAACCGCGCCGTGGCATCGGAACGCCGGTTGAACAGGAGATCCTCGGCCAATTCGCGCTGCGCCGTTGGAATCTCCGGATACGGTGTCACCTGCTTCGGGTTGACGATGGCCATGTCGAGGCCGGCTTCGACGGCATGATAGAGGAACACGCTGTTGAGGACCCAGCGCGCCGCCGGCTTGAACCCGTAGGACACGTTCGATACGCCGAGCGACGTGAACACGCCCGGCAGCTCGGCCTTGATGCGCCGAAGGCCTTCGAGCGTTTCCACGGCGGTATTTGCGCTCTCCGGATCGCCGGTCGCGAGCGTGAACGTGAGCGCGTCGAAGATGAGCGCGTCGGGCAGGAGACCGTATTCGCGGGTCGCGATGTCGTACAGCCTTCGCGCGACCTCGACCTTTCGGTCCGCCGTCCGCGCCATGCCCCGCTCGTCGATCGTCAGGGCGATCGTGGCGGCGCCGTAGTCGCGGACGAGCGGGAGCATCGCGTCGAGGCGCTGCCGGCCATTCTCCATGTTCACGGCGTTGACGATGATGCGGCCGGGCGCCGCTTCGAGCGCGACCTCGAGCACTTCCGCCTCGGTGGTGTCGATGACGAGGGGCGCCTCGACGGTCTGGCTCAGCTTCTTGACGACCTGCGACATCAGGTACGTCTCGTCGCGTCGTTCGGTCATCGCAACGCAGATGTCCAGCGTGTGGGCGCCACCGTCGATCTGCTCGCGCCCGAGCATGGCGATGCCGTCGTAGTCCTCGGCGAGCAGCAGTTCCTTCATCTTCTTGCTGCCCTGCGCGTTCAGGCGCTCGCCGATGAGCATCGGTCGCGGATTCTGGATCAGGCTGGCGGCGGTGATGCCCGACGACACGAGCGGCAGCGGCAGGGTCGTTCGGGGCCTCGCCTTCCGGCGGCTCAGACGGCCCACCAGCGCGCGGATGTGCTCGGGCGTGGTTCCGCAGCAGCCTCCGACGACGTTGAGGCCGAAGCGCTCGACGAAATCGGTGAGGTCGTGCGCGAACTCCTCTGGCTGCAGCGGATAGACGGCCCGGCCGTCCACGTTCAGCGGCAGGCCTGCGTTCGGCAGGCACGAGAGCGGACGCGACGAGTGGTCACCGAGGTAGGCGAGCGGCGCGCGCATGTGCTCCGGACCGGTGGAGCAGTTGATGCCGATGACGTCGATCGGCATCCGCTCGAGCGTGGCCAGCACCGCCGCGATGTCGGTGCCGAGCAGCATGCGGCCGTTCGTGTCGAGCGTCACCTGCACCTGCAGCGGGATCTTGCGGCCCGTGCGGGCGAAGGCGTCCTGCACGCCCATGACGGCGGCCTTCACCTCGAGGATGTCTTGCGACGTCTCGATGAGCAGGAGGTCGCAGTCGCCGTCCATCAGCGACCCGGCCTGCTGCGCGAAGACCTCGGCGAGCTCCTGGAACGAGATGCGCGAGAGCTCCGGGTCGGACGAGGACGGGAGCTTGCCCGTCGGCCCGAGGACCCCGCAGACGAAGCGTCGGTGTCCCTCCACGGAGTAGCGGTCGGCCACACGCCGCGCGAGCGCCGCGGCGGCGCGATTGATCTCCGGTGCCTGATCCTCGAGGCCGTACTCGGCCATCGTCAGACGGTTCGAGCGGAACGTGCAGGTCTCGATCACGTCGCAGCCGGCCTCGAGATACGACGCATGGACCGATTCGATTGCCTCTGGCTTCCTCAGCACGAGGTAGTCGTTGCAGCCGACATAGCGCTCGCCGCCGAAGTCGGCGGCCGACAGGTTCTGCCGCTGAAGCTCCGTGCCCATGGCGCCGTCGAACACGGCGACTCGCTCCGCGAGCGCGTCGAGATAGCCCCGGTCCGTGTAATCGGCCGGCGGGCGCATGGCGGCGTCGGCCCTGCTGCCGCTGCGCGTGCGGATGGTGAGGGCCTGCTGGCCGACCTCCGCTGCGGCCGCGGGCAACTGCTTGATGCCCGCCTCGCGCACCAGGCGTGGGACGATCAATTCCCAGCCGACCGCCATGATGTGGACGCCGCGGACACCCTTCAACGTCCTGACGCGCTCGATGATCTCGAGGGCGATCTGCACGCCTTCTTCCTGTGGGTCGGACGATCGTTCGAGGCGCGTGACCATCGCCGCCGGAATCTTGATGCCGGGCACCTGCATCATCATCTTCGCGGCGCGCGCGCTACGCACCGGCGTGATGCCGACGAGGAATGGCGTCCTGTCGAGGACGCCGGCCCTGTCGAGGCCCTCGAGGTAGCGCTCGAAGGCCTCGATGTCGTAGACCAGATTGCTCTGGAAGAACTGCGCACCCGCGTGCGCCTTCTTCAGCTCGCGCTGCGCCTGGGCGCGCGGCGTCGAAGCGGAGGGCGAGGCGGCGGCGCCGAGGAACAGGCGCGGCGGATTCGCGATGGCGCGGCCGTCGAGGTACTGCTTCGTGTCGCGCATGCGGCGCAGCATCCAGAGCATCTGGATCGAGTCCAGATCCCAGATGTCCATGCGGCCGTGCGGCGCCGGGCCCTGCTTCGGGTGATCGCCGGTCAGGCAGAGGATGTTGCGAATGCCGAGCGCGGCCGCGCCGAGGACCTCGGCCTGGATCGCCATCCGAGAGCGATCGCGCGCCGCCATCTGCATCACCGGCTCGACGCCCTGCTGGATCGACAGCGCCGAGCAGGCGAGCGACGACATGCGGGGGGTGGCCGACGGGTTGTCGGTGAAGTTGGCCGCGTCGATGTAGTCGCGCAGGATGGCGAGCGTGCGCGCGAGTTCGTCGGGCGCGACCGACAGCGGCGGCGCGACCTCTGAGGTCACGACGAACTGCCCGGCTGCGAGCTTCTCTTCGAGGGAGGAGACGGGCTGGTGGGGCAGCGCCGGGTGCGGCTCGCCGTCGCCCTGCCACCAGTACGGCTGGCGGATCTCGCGGAACAGGCCGTCCCAGAACTCCTTGCGCGCATCGCCGCCCGCGACGAGGTTCTTGGCGGCCTCGACGTAACCCCGGTCGCGGACCTTGCCGAGGACCTCGAGCCACGTCTCGCGGCCCACGCGCGACCAGTCGAGCGGCGGCAGGACCTCGAGGAGCCTGTCCTCGCGGCCCATCCTCTCGGCGCGTTCGTAGATGCGGTGCCAGATGCAGGGCCGGGTCGAATCCACGTAGCAGCACTCGGGCGTCGAGCCGCCGCACGGGCCGTTACGAAGCCCCTTCGGGCATTCCATCGGGCAGATGAACGCCGTCTCCTGGAGCAGACAGTTGCCGCACATCCGACACCCGAACAGGAGGCCCTTCACCTCACGCTCGAAGAACGTGAAGCACCGTTCGGCGAACGGCGCCCGGGTGAATCCGAAGTACGCGGGCTGAAAACGGTGACCTGGCGTGAATCCCGGCATCTGTCCTGACCCTCCAAGGGGGAAATCGAGAAATGTTACATCAGACGGCCAGGTGGCGGAGGTTCTGCGTCTGAAGGCGCCGGATCGGCGATTCACTGTTAATCAACCGTAGTACTACTCCTCGGATTCTGACGGCCTACGCACAGTCGGCCTACGTTGGGAATGCCGAGACAGTCGGTGGGCGACTTGCTGGCGACGAGCCCGACGCCGGGCGACGCGATACGGTCGACACCGACGGTGGTCCACGGCGCGGCCGCGGGTCGACCCGGCACGGTTGTCGACAGGGTTCTCGAGCCGCCCGCATCCGACCAGGGAGCCGTGCTCGTCGTGCTGACGCGGCAGGAGGAATAGCGCATTTGAGCGTGCCGGCGGTGCTGGTGATCGAGGACACGGGCCATCTTGGCGCGTTGGATACCCCCGGTCGGGCCAGTGCGGTAGTGCGAAAGTGATACGGTGCCACCTGTGTGGCGGTACGGCATACTGATGGGCCTGTTGGCCGCGTTGACCTCGGCGAAACAAAAGAACGAAAAGAACTGGGGGGCTCCCAAGGCCTTCGCGTGGGTGTATGCTGTGGCGGATCGTCGGCAGTCCATCTCGACTTAATCCTGGGACCAGCGGTGGCATTGCGGTTCGGGGCGGAGAGAATGGCGCCCAAGGAGCGATCATGAAGATCAAGCTTGCGGTATGGAGTCTCCTGGTGGTTCTGGTGTTCGCGCTGAGTGCTGCGGCACAGACTCCGCCGCGGCTGGTGCGGTTCAGCGGCGTGGTGCGCGACGCGCAAGGGGTCACGCACAGCGGGGCGGCGACGCTGACGTTTGCGATCTACGCGGAGGCCGAGGGCGGGACGCCGCTGTGGAGCGAAGCGCAGGCGCTGACGCTCGATGCGGACGGACGCTATGCGGTGGTGCTGGGCGCGACGCGGCCGGAAGGGCTGCCGCTCGATATCTTCGCGAGTGGCGAGGCGCGTTGGTTGGGCGTGCACGCCGAGGGGGTGGCAAACGCGCCGAGGGTGCTGCTGGTGAGCGTGCCCTACGCGTTGAAGGCGGCGGATGCGGAGACGGTGGG
The DNA here is from genome assembly GCA_036504215.1 of Vicinamibacterales bacterium. Classification (NCBI taxonomy): domain Bacteria; kingdom Pseudomonadati; phylum Acidobacteriota; class Vicinamibacteria; order Vicinamibacterales; species Vicinamibacterales bacterium. The sequence goes on from DASXVO010000056.1 coordinate 11,329, forward strand.
CGGCAAGCCACTGTCGGCGTTCGTGCTGGCGGGGGACAAGACGGGAGTGGGGACGGACGGGCTCACGTATGTGGACACGCGGGTGCTGAAGAGCGGACTGGCCGCGGCGGCGCCCGGGACACAGGCGGCGACGGCCGGAACGCAGGACTACCTGGCGCGGTTTGCGGCGGACGGTGTCAGTTTGACCAACTCGGCGCTGTACCAGTCGTCGACGAGGATTGGCGTGGGCACGGCGGCCCCGGCGGCGACGGTGCACATAGCCGCGCCGGAGTCGCCGGCGATCTTTTTCGAAGTGGTGAACAACAACCTCGGGGCACTGCCGGCGATCTACCGCGTTGCCCGCGGGACGCCGGGGGCGATGCTGCCGGTGCAGACGAACGACATCTTGGGTGGCTTGGCGGCGCGCGCATGGAACGGAACGAGCTGGTCGGCGGGCGTGGGCCAGGTGATGTTCAGGGCGGCCGAGAACTGGACGGCGACGGCGAACGGTTCGTTCCTGCAGTTGACGACGACGCCGACCGGCGGGACGCAGTGGGTCGAGCGGATGCGGATCACGCCGGACGGCAACGTGGGCATCGGGGTCGATGTCCCGGACTCGAAATTGCACGTGGTCGGGGCGGCGCACATCACGGGCGACACGGTGGTGGACGGGAACATCGCGGCAAAGTATCAGGACGTGGCGGAGTGGGTGGAGAGTGTCGAGCCGTTGGAAGCGGGGACGGTCGTGGTGGTGGACCCGACGGCGGCCAACGGCGTGCGGCCCTCGACGACGGCGTATGACGTCGCGGTGGCCGGCGCGGTGTCGGCCCAGCCGGGTCTGACCCTTGGCGAGCGGGGCGCGAGCAAGTCGCTGGTGGCGCAGAGCGGGCGCGTGAGGGTGAAGGTGGACGCCCGGTATGGCGCGATCAAGGCGGGCGACCTGCTGGTGACGAGCCCGACGCCGGGCCACGCGATGCGGTCGAAACCGACGGTGGTCCACGGCGTGGCGATGCATCGGCCCGGCACGATTGTGGGCAAGGCCCTCGAGCCGCTGGCATCCGGCCGAGGTGCCGTGCTCGTCCTGCTGACGCTGCAGTAAGCGTTCGATTTCTGACAGAGAGACTGAGGGCCGGGCTTCTCCTCTACCTGGGAGCCCGGCCTTCGCGCGTACGGCTTGCCCCGCCGAAGCCGTCTGGCGAAGGCGGGAGGCCCGAGGTCACTCGATCTGGCAGGCTCGCGGTCACCGGATGGAGCGCAGGACGGGGCTCCCGCCTGCCGACACCATCGCCGTCGCGACGATTCGGTCGCTGCCTGCGAAGATCGCCTTCACCAGCAACCGGGAACAGACACGTAAGACCATCGGTCGCGTCGGCGGTGCGATGCCGAACCTGCGGACCATGGAGAACGTCGGCCTGGCCGAAGCGTTCGAGATCGACCGTAGCAACGACCAGGTCCTGCGGCGAGTGGTCGCGCGCGAGTGCCGCGACGCGCAGGACGCGGGCTGCCCGACGAGGATCGAGGCCGAGGCTCGCGAGATCGTTCGCGACGCGGAGCGCCGGACATATCGCTCGCTGGGCGCGTTGCGCCAGGTGGTCGACGGTCTGCGCGCGCTTCCCGGCGGCAAGACCGTGCTCCTGGTGTCGGGCGGAATGGTGAGCGGCCGGAATGCATCGCCCGCTACTCGAACGTCCGCCGGTTCCAGGTCGCGACTGACGCCGTTCCACGATGAACAGACATCGGAACCGGGCGAGGCCCGTTCGGTCTACCATTCCGAACCGCTGGCCTTGACATCGAGGATCCGCCGCGTCGCATCCCCCGCCAGCTTGTACTTCGCCGGCCCCAGCGTGGTCGTGCCGCCGGCGGCGATCGAAGACTGCACCCACTCCCGCGCCTTTGGCGGATCTGCGCCGTCGAAGTGCAGGCCGGCGATCGCGCCGAACAGCCGGAGCGGGAGGTTGTCCTTGGGCGGACCGCTCTGGGTCACGACGGCGTTGATGTATTCGATCTTGCCCGGCGTGCTGCCGTAGAATCGCACCTTGTAGCTGACGAGCGGCGTTCCTGAGTCGCAGGTCCATACGCTCGCCCGGTTCTCCGTGGCCGGCCCCTGACAGTTCATCCCGACGGTTGCCAGCGCGGCGCGGATGTCGTTCGCCCAGAGGCCGCGCAGCCATCGGGTCTCGAGGGTCTTGTCCGCCGCACCGGCGGACGCGCTTGGCGGCTTGTTCGCCGGCGCCGTACCCTCCCCGCCGCACGCCGCGAACACAACCGCGATTCCCACGACGCTTCCCGCCAGCCACAGTCGATTCATCACGCCTCCTGAGGTCACCACCATCGTTCCGAGAGAGATTATCCGTCCGTTCCGCTCGGCGCGGACAATTACTCCCGCAGTGATTTCTCCCCGGAGCGTTCTCCGCGGCGGTATACTCCCGCAATCCGACCCGACCTGTTCCCGCCCCTGGCGATCCGCCATTCCCGCGAGGTGACCATGAGAGCGAGGCACGTCCTTGCCGCAACGCCCGTCATTTGCCTGACGATGTTCCTGGTCGGCGGCGCCGTTCGTCCAGCCGCGCAGTCGGCACCGGCGGCCGCCTCATCGCCGGCTGACGCACTGAAATCCCTGCAGTGGCGCAACATCGGTCCGACGGCTCAGACCGGCCGTGTTCCGGTGTTCGTCGGCCTTCCGGGCGATACCCAGAGGATGTACGTTGCGGGCGCCGTCGGCGGCATCTTCAAGACGACCAACGGGGGCGTGACCTGGAGGCCGATCTTCGACGACAAGCCCGTTGCCTCGGTCGGCGCCATCGCCATCGCGCCCTCCGACCCGAACGTCATCTACGTCGGCACGGGGGAAGGCAACCCCCGCAACGACGCGTCGATTGGCGACGGCATCTACAAATCGATCGATGCCGGCGATCATTGGGCCCACGTGGGTCTGCCCGATTCGGAGAAGATCGCCCGCCTCGTCATCGACCCCCACAACACCGACGTCGTCTATGCCTGCGCCCTCGGCCGCGAATGGGGACCGAATGAGGAGCGCGGCCTCTTCAAGACGATCGACGGCGGGAAGAGCTGGAAGAAGATCCTGTACGTCAACGATCTCACGGGCTGTTCGGACGTCGATATCGACCCGACCAACGCGAACGTCGTCTACGCCGGAATGTGGACGTTCCGTCGCTGGGCCTGGTTCACCGAATCGGGCGGCGGCGAGACCGCCGTGTACAAATCGTCGGACGGCGGCACGTCGTGGACGAGACTGTCCGGCCCGAGCGCGACGCGCGGTTTGCCCAGAGGGTTGATGGACCGCATCGGCATCGCCGTCGCGCGCAGCAATCCGAACGTCGTGTACGTGGTGAGCGAGACGACCGACGAGGGCGAACTGTGGCGCACCGACGATGCTGGCGCGACATGGCGGGTGGTGAGCCGCGATCCGAACATCAATTTCCGGCCGTTCTACTACGCCGACATCCGCGTGGACCCGCAGCACCCGAACACGGTGTACGCGCTCTCCGGCGGTCTGTACAAGTCGGAGGATGGCGGGCGCACGTTCGTGCGCATCGGCGCAACGACGCACGGCGATCACCAGGCCATGTGGATCGACCCGACGAATTCGGACCGGATCCTCGACGGTGACGATGGCGGGTTCCAGATCTCGTACGACGCCGGGAAGACGTTCGACATCATCAACAACATTCCGTTCACCCAGTTCTACAACGTCGCCTACGACCTTCAGACCCCGTATCACTTGTGCGGCGGCCTCCAGGACAACGGCACCTGGTGCGGCCCGAGCCAGACGCCGGGCGCACCCGGAACGCCGAAGAGCGCCTGGCAGAACGTGGGAGGCGGCGACGGGTTCTTCGCCGTGCCGGATCTCGAGGATCCGCACCTGGTCTACAGCGACCTGCAGGGCGGCGTGATCAGCCTGACGGACCGGCGTACTGGCGCATCCTGGGGCATCAATCCGTACCCGGGCGGCATCGGGTCGAGTGGCCAGTGGATGGCGCCGCAGAAGTACCGATTCAACTGGAACGCGCCGATCGTGCTGTCGCCGCAGGACCCGAAGACCGTCTACTTCGGCGGCAACGTCCTGTTCAAGACGGCCAACCACGGCCAGTCGTGGACGGTCCTCGGTGACGACCTCACGACGAACGACAAGACCAAACAGCAGTCGTCGGGCGGGAAGATCGTCACGGACAACACGGCCGCCGAGTTCCACTGCACGATCATCTCGATCGGCCCGTCTCCTGTCGATGCCAACGTCATCTGGGTCGGCACCGACGACGGCAACGTGCAGGTGACGCGCGACGGCGGCAAGAGCTGGACGAACACCGTCAAGGCGATGACCGGCCTCGCGCCCAACGCCTGGATCAACAAGGTCGAAGCGTCGCACTTCGGTGCGGGTACGGCGTTTGTCTCGGCGAGCCATTGGCAGGACGGCGACTACGCGCCCTACTTCTACAAGACCGCCGACTACGGCAAGACGTGGACGAAGATCACGGCCGGCCTGCCGGCGCGGGGCTGGTCGCACGTCATCCGCGAGGATCCCAAGGTGAAGGATCTGCTCTACGCGGGCACCGAACTCGGCCTCTACGCCTCGTGGGACGGCGGCGCGACGTGGCTCTCGGTCCGCAACAACATGCCGCCCGTTGCCGTGCGCGACATCGCGATCCACCCGCGCGACAACGACATCATCGTGGCCACCCACGGGCGCGGGATCTTCATTCTCGACGACGCGGCGCCGATCCAGCAGATCGCCGCCGCCATGAAGGGTGACGCGTTCCTGTTCCCCATCCGACCTGCAATCCGCTGGGCTGGCGGTGCCGGGATGTTCCGTTCGAACGAGCGAGACTGGATCGCGCCGAATCCGCCGGCGGGCGCGCTGATCAACGCCTACCTGAAGACGTCGCCGTCCGGGCCGGCGACGATTACCATCACCGACAAGGCGGGCAGGACCGTGCGTACGCAGCGCGCGCGCCCCGCGGCCGGTGTGAACCGCTTCGTCTGGAACCTGCGCTACGACACACCGGGCGGTGACCGTCCGCAAGCCGGGCCAGACCCGTTCGGCGACATGCCCGCGGCCGTGCGCGAGCGCTTCGGCGGTGGTGCGCAGGGGCCGGTCGTCATCCCCGGCGACTACAAGGTGACCGTGAAGGTCGGCGATCGTGAGTTGACCGGGAACGTGACCGTGAAACTCGATCCCGGCGTGCAGGCGTCAGCGGCCGATCTCGATGCGCAATTCCAGGCTGCGGTCACGGCCGCCGCGCTCCAGTCGCGCGTCAACGTGGTCATCGAGAGGGTGGACCAGGTTCTGACCCAACTGTCGGCACTCGACGCCGAGCTTGCGCGCCAATCGCCGGCGCCGTCATACCGCGCCCGGGTGACGAAGGCGATGAGCACCCTGAAGTCGTTCAAGGACGAGGAACTCGTGCGGCCGATTGCCGGCCTCGGATATCGTCAGTACCCGCGGCTGCGCGAGGACGTCCAGTCGCTGGCCGGCTACCTGAACCGCGGGTTCCGTGCGCCGAACGAGGGTGAGCGGACGCGGATGCAGGACTTGACGGTCACGGTGGGAAAGGCGGAGGCGAAGTTCAATGCGCTCGTCGCCGCCGACATCGCGTCGATCAACGACGCGATGAAAGCCGCTCCGCACGTCGTGGCGGTGCCGATCAAATAGGCGGGCCTGCGAGGGAGCTACGGAGCGTTCCGGGCCGCCGATCGGCAGCCGCACGGCGCCGGGGAGGTGCATGACAGGCGGCTACTCCCGCCTGAGCGCCGTCATCGGATCGACGCGCGAAGCCTGCCAGGCCGGAACCGCGGCGCCCAGCAGGACCACGACCGACAACAGGAGCACCGCGCCCGCATAGGTCGGCGCGTCGAGTGCGGTCAGGCCGAACAGCATCGAAGTCATCAGCCGGCCAGTTGCCACCGACAGCACCAGGCCCAGGGCGACGCCCGCCACCGCCAGCGTGCCCGCGTTCGCGAGGACCGTGCGAAAGACCTTCCCGCGCCCGGCGCCGAGCGCAAGCCGGAGACCAAACTCCTGCGTGCGCTGGGCGGTCAGATACGCCATCACGCCGTACACCCCCGCCATGGCGAGCAGCAGCGCGAGGCCGGCAAACGCGGCCGCCAGTGAGGCGCGGAAGCGCTGCGTGTCGATCGACCTGCTGACCATCGTCTCGAGAGTCGTGAACTTGATGGCCATGGCCGGATTCAGAACCCGCATCTTCTCGCGGAGTGCCGGAACGAGGGACTCGGGTGTCACGCTGGTTCGAACCACCACCTGCACCTCATTCGCGTGGTACGGATGCTGCTCGAGTGGCATGTAGATCTCCGCTCCGGGCGCGGAGCCGGGCGAGTCCTGCCGCATGCCGCCCACGATGCCGACAATCGTCATCCAGGCATCCGAGTCCAGGCCGCACCTGATGCGATGGCCAACCGGATCCTGGCCGGGGAAATCGCGCTCCGCGAGCGAGCGGCTCACGATCGCGACGAACGGAGCGTCGTACCGATCGCGTTCGCCGAAATCCCGGCCCCTGACGATCGGAACGCCGAGCGTCGCGAAATAGCCCGGGCTGGCGAGGCGGAAGCCCGCTTCAGGCTGTGTCTGACTCCCGGCCCGCGGCGGGCGTCCCTCGATCCAGAACGAGCCACTCGACCCGTAGGTCCCCGTCGGAAGGCCCATCACGGCCGCGACCGCCCTGACACCAGGCAACGATGAGAGCTGCGGCGCCAGCGTCTCGAAGAACCGCGCGGTCTGGACGTATTCCGTGAGACCCTTGGCCGGCGCATGGGCGTACATCACCAGGACGGACTCCGCCCGGTACCCGAGGTCAACGGCGTTCAAGGCGAGGAAGCTTCGCACCAGCAGCCCGGCACCCAGCGCAAGCACCAGCGAGAGTGCGATCTCTCCGATGATGAGAGTTCCGCGCAGCCGCGTCGAGTGGCTGCCCACGAGGCCGCGCGAGGAGACCTGGCGCAGTCCCTCCTGCGGATCCACGCGCGACACCTGCCACGCTGGCGCGAGGCCGAAGACGAGGCTGGCGCCGAGCGACATCGCGCCTGCGAACGTGAGCACGCGCCAATCCACCGCGACCTCGCCGAGCCGCGGTAGCGTCTCCGGTGCCACGCGGAGCAACGCAGCCGTGCCGACGTAGGCCAGCGCGACCCCGAGCACCCCGCCAATCGCCGCGAGCACCAGGCTCTCCGCGGCGAGCTGCCGCACGATGCGCCATCGCCCGGCTCCGAGTGCGGTGCGCAGGGCCAATTCGTGCGATCTGGTCGTCGAACGCGCGATCAGCAGGCCGGCCACGTTCACGCAGGCGATGACGAGCACGAGGAACACCGCACCGAGCAGGATGTAGAGTGTCGGGCGGATCGGCGACACGAGGCGGTCCCGGAGCGGCGTGACGCTGAAGGCCCGGCGACGGTTGCTGTCGGGAAACGCCGCCGAGAGACGGTTGCCGAGTGCATCGATATGAGCTTGCGCCTGGCGGAGCGAGATGCCGGACGCGAGGCGGGCGACCGCACGGAAGTTGAAAGCCGTCCGATTGAGCGCAAGCCGTGGAAGCGGCATCGGAATGGGCAGCCAGAGATCGGTGCGGTCCGGTGCCGTGAACGTCCGCGGCAGGACGCCGGCGATCTCGTACTGCTGCCCCTCGACGCTCACCACCCGGCCGAGCGCCCGGTCAGGGCTCCCAAAGACCCGCTCGGCGAAGCCCTCGCCGAGCACCGCACGCTGTTCTCCGTCGGCATCGACGAAGGTCCGCCCCTGCACCGGTACGACGTCGAAGACCCCGAAGAAGGACGGTTCGACGAATTGGACGCCCAGGAACTCGCCCTTTCCCTCCACCTGGACCCCGATTTCCCCGCCCCAGTAGGTGCTGAACGCTTCGAATGCCTGTCGGCTGGCTCGAAGGTCGAGCAGATCCCCGCCAGTGAGGCGGCTGGTCTGGCGACCGGTATCGGTCCACCGGGTCCCGACAGAAACGATCCGGCTGGCATCGCGATAGCGGAGCGGCTTCAGCAATACGCCGTTGACGACGCCAAAGATGGCCGTCGTCGCACCGATGCCGAGACCAAGCGTCAGCACGGCCACCGTGGTGAAGACGGGGGCCTTCCGGAGCACGCGGATCGCGTAACCCATGTCGCGCACCAGGTCCTGCACGGCCGTGACCGCCCGCGCGACGCGACGGACTTCCACAATCTGGTCGCGTTCTCCCAACGCGCGAGGCGCCGCCGCATGTGCCGCATCGGGTGTCATTCCGGTGCCAAGATACTCCTGGGTCTGCTGGTCCAGATGGAACTGGAGCCCGGCGCCCAGCTCAGCGTCGGCCCGGGATTGCCGGAACACCGACCGAAGGCGCAGCGAAACGGCGTGCCACCAACGCATGTCCTGACTCCTGACTCCCGACCTTGGCCCATTGTCGAAGCCATGCCGTCCGTCCGACCATGTTGATGGCTGCGGAGACGAGGACCTCCCGTGAAGTCTGTTGGATCCCCTTCGCAATGGCTCAGCCGCGCTGTGGTCCGAGCGAAAGCGTCTCAAAGTATGCTCCCATTTGACAACCGCCCCGCGTTGGCTCGACACTTCACCCCGTACCATCTGGATTCATAAACCTCCAGCCGGAGAACCAGCATGCGAGTCGTGTCATTCACGCTCAACGGGAAGCCGACGCGAGTGACGGTGGACGAGGACCGCCCACTCCTGTGGGTGCTGCGCGACGACCTGGGCCTGACCGGAACCAAGTTCGGGTGTGGCGAGGCTGTCTGCGGCGCCTGCACGGTCATCGTGAACAACGAGGCGACGCGGTCGTGCGTCACCCGCATTGGCGATGTCGACGGCAAGAAGGTCCTCACGATCGAAGGCCTGGCCGCCGGCGACCGCCTCCACCCGATCCAGCAGGCGTTCGTCGATCATCTGGCGTTCCAGTGCGGCTACTGCACGCCCGGCATGATCATGGGCGCGTACGCCCTGTTGCTGCAGAACCCGAAGGCCACGCGGGCCGACATCGTCAAGCAGCTCGACTCGCATCTCTGCCGGTGCGGTGCGCACGTCCGGATCCTGGACGCCGTCGAGGCTGCGGCGCCCGCGGTCAAGGGAGGTGCGCGATGACCCCGGACGATCTGGACAATGAACTGATCGTCGACGGTCCGACGACCTTCCCCGTGGACCGGCGCGACTTCGTCAAGCTGACCGCCACCGGCCTGCTCGTCTTCTTCGCCGTCGATCCGGTGAGCGCGACGCAGGAGACTGCACGCCTCCCAACCGGACGGCAGGGTTATCCAGCCGACCTCAATGCCTATCTCCACATCGGGGCCGATGGGCGCGTGACGTGCTTTGTCGGCAAGATCGAGCAGGGACAAGGGGCGATGACGTCGCTGCCTCAGTTGATCGCCGAGGAGCTCGACGTCGCGCTCCCCACGGTGGACATCGTGATGGGCGATACCGATCGCTGTCCGTGGGACATGGGCACGTTCGGATCTCTCAGCGTGCGCCAGTTCGGACCCGTCCTCCGGCAGGCGGCAGCCGAAGCGCGCGCCGAACTGGTTCGGATGGCGGCCGAACGCCTGCAGGTTCCAGTCGAGCGCCTCGCGGTGAAAGCCGGCTCCATCAGCGACACGGCTGATGCGAAGAGAAACGTCACGTTTGCGCAACTGGTCGGCGGGCAGCGGATCGAGCGGAAGATCGAGGCGAAACCGACGCTCAAGCCGGTGAAGTCCTTCACCGTCGTCGGAACCTCGGCGCCCCGCCGGGATGCCATCGAGAAGGTGACGGGCAAGGCGAAGTTCGCGGGTGACGTCGTCCCTCCGGGCGGCGCCCTGCACGCGCGGATCCTCAGGCCCCCCGCCCACGGTGCGACACTGGGGCAGGTGGACGCCTCCGCGGCGGAAAGGGTACCTGGCGTGAAGGTCGTGCGGGACGGGGACATGCTCGCGGTGCTCCACGCGCACCGCGACGAGGCCGACAAGGCGCTCGCGCTCGTGAAGGCCGAGTGGACGCGCCACGATCCGCCCGTGGACGAGTCGAATATCTTCGACCACTTCCTGAAGACCGCCCCCGCCGGGACCTCGCCCGCGCACGGCGGCACCATCGAAGAGGGCGAAAAGCTCGCCGTCGCCGTGCTCGACCGCACCTACTACGACAGCTACTACGCCCACGCGCCGATGGAGACGCATTCGGCCGTGGCCGCGGTGGAGGACGGCAAGGTGACGGTGTGGGCGGGCACGCAGACGCCGTTTCCGGTGAAGAACCAGCTGATGCAGGCGCTGAAGCTGCCGGCAGACAAGGTGCGTGTCATCACGCCGTATGTTGGCGGCGGGTTCGGCGGCAAGTCTGCGTCGCGGCAGGCTGTCGAAGCCGCCCGCCTCGCGATGCTCACAGGCAAGCCGGTGCGCGTGGTGTTCAGCCGCGCGGAGGAGTTCTTCTACGACACCTTCCGGCCGGCAGCCGTCATCCGCATCCGATCGGGCGTCGATGCCGCGAAGCAGATCGCGCTCTGGGATTACAAGGTCTACTGTGCGGGCGAGCGCGGCGCCGCGCACTTCTACAGCATTCCGAACCATCGCACGGTGGTGGCCGGCGGGTGGGGTGGCGACGCGGGCGCCCTCCATCCCTTCGCGATCGGGCCGTGGCGGGCTCCCGGCGCCAGCACCAACGCGTTTGCACGCGAATCGCAGATCGACGCGATGGCGGCGCTGGCTGGCGTCGATCCGGTCGAGTTCAGGCTGAAGAACCTGACCGACCCTCGGATGATCCGTGTGCTGAACGTCGCCGCGAAGAAGTTCGGCTGGACACCCGGGGCCGCGCCGGGCGGGCGGGGCGTGGGTGTCGCGCTTGGAATCGACGCGGGCACGTACGTCGCGCTGATCGCCGAGGTCGCGGTGGACAAGAGCACCGGCGCGGCGCAGGTGAAGCGCGTCGTCTGCGCGCAGGAGATGGGTGTCGTCGTGAACCCGGCCGGCGCCATGCAGCAGATCGAAGGCTGCATCACGATGGGGCTCGGCTACACGCTGTCCGAAGAGGTCCACTTCAAGGGCGGCGAGGTGCTCAGTCGCAACTTCGACACCTACGAGCTGCCGCGGTTCTCGTCGCTCCCGAAGATCGAGGCGGTACTGGTGGATGCACCGGAGATTGCCGCCCAGGGCGGTGGCGAGCCAGCCATCGTGCCGATGGGGGCTGCCGTGGCGAACGCGATCTTCGATGCCGTCGGGGCGCGTCTCGATCGGATGCCGATGACGCCCATTCGCATCAAGGCGGCGATGGCGCGGAAGTAGGACGCGGCGCTCTCAATGGACCCAGTCGAGTACGACGTCTTCGTCTGCGCATCCGGGTCGGCGGGTGGGGAGTGGGCGCGCGAGGTCGCTGACGGCTTGACGGGCCGCGGCTTCCGCGTGTGCGGCGAGACGCGCGTCCCGGGCGCGCAGGCCGAAGCGTCCCGGCTTCGGCTCATCGAGGACACGCCGGACTTCGTGCTGTTGCTGACCCCGGATGCGTGGCAGGAGAACGACGGCGTTCGTGATCCCGTGCGTCTCGAAACGGCGCATGCGCTCAGTACCGGGCGCAACGTCGTGCCGATTGCGGCGGCCGCTGGACCGGACCCGCGGCGCACGGCCCTGCCCCCTGGGTTCCCGCTCATCCCCACGCGTCAGACCGTGGCGTACGATCCGCAGGAACGTCCGCAATCGCTCGCGCTGCTCGCGCATCGGCTGTCGAGCGATGAGGAGGTGGACGACCGCCGACTGGTCCGACGCGTCAAGCGGCTCTTCATCGCGGCCATCCTCGGCGTCGTCGTCGGCGTCACGCTGCAGGCGCTTCCGTCGCTCGTCCAGGCGTGGAAACGTCCCAGGCCCAAGCCGCCGCTTCCCCCGCTGACGCTCTACTGGGCGGGGTTCTGGCAGCGTCTCGACCACGGCCAATGGATCGAGTTGCCGCTCGCCGACGGCGCGCGGGTGGCGGGCGGCGACCAGTTGCGTCTTGTGTTCGCTTCGAGTGCGAACGGCTACGCCTACGTGCTGTCGAAGGACCGGCACGGCGACATCACCGTCTTGTTTCCGAAGTACGCGGTCCGTGGCGCCAGTCCGGTGCGCGCGGGGCAGATGTGCGATGCTCCCACTGGCGGAGGCTGGCTCAGTGTGGACGCCGCAGCGGGTATCGACTCGCTGTACCTGCTTGCCAGTTACGATCCGATCGAGAACCTGGAGGAGGTGGTCGGTGACCCGGAGGTCGAGGCGAATCCTGCCGCGCGGCGCGAGCTGCTGGAACTGACCCTCGCGGGCCTCATCGACGGCCGACAGGGCGTCGCCGTCTCCCGCGTCTGGACGCGCAGCGGCCAGACAATCGACCGAAGCATCAAGTTGCCGCCGATTGCGCTCAGCGCCTCGGTGACGACCTCCGGCGGCCTCTCCCTGACGCGGCCCCTCGTGGCGCAGCCGGGCCTCATTCACGCCGCCGTCCAGCTGCGATTCCAGCAGTGAAGCCCGTCAGCGCGGGGCCCCGGCTGCCAACGCCTTCCTCAGGTCCGCGATGAGCAGCGGCGCGAGCGCGAGGGCGCCGTCCTTCGACAGGTGCGAGTTGGGGTTTCCGTACTTGCCGTCGATGAAGTACGCGGGATCGGACAGGTGAAAACGTGTCGGGTCGTTGTAGTTGACGAAGACGCAGTTTCGGTAGCGCCTGGCCATCTCCCTGAACTCCGCGTCGAAGCGTTGCTGCTCGAAATCGGTCCGGTAGGTCGCAACGAAGTCCGGCAGTGCGGCGAGCATCACCGCCACGCCGTCGTGCTCGAGTTCCTGCAGCAGTTTGACGAGGTACACCCCTTCGGTTCCCGGGTACCGCGGAAAGGGAATCCGTTCGTACCGCGCGGGCGGCGGGTCGCCCCGGTCGCCGTTCCGCGGCATCGTGTTGCCCGTGTAGGTCTCCATGTCGCGGACGTAACGCTCGGGGTTGTACTCCGCATGGCGGGGGTTCGAGCGCTCCTGCAGGCGCTGGAGCGCGGTGACGATCGCCCGGTCGTTCACCGATTTGTTCTGCAGCAGCAGCAACGGCCATCGCACGTTCGACGAAGACGCCGGACCGTCCGGACGGACACCGAATCGCTCGAGCGCCCACTTCTCCGACGTGATGTTGAAGATGAAGTAGTCCACCCCGTAAATCACGACGCGCGGCTTCCCGACGATCTGCTTGTAGCGTTTATAGAATTCGTAGTTGTACTGCGGTCCCTTGCCCTGGAAGGCCTCCTTGTACGCCCGTACCCCCACCCCGTCCACGATGTGGAGCGGGTGTATTCCCTCGAAGGTCCGTGACGTGCCGAGAATCAGAATCTGGTAGTCGGACTTTCCGTGAACGTCTTCGAGTTTCCTGCTGAGTTCCGACTGGCGCTCCGCTGACAGCGGCGTGCGCGCCAGGAGCGTCGTCAGCACCCGATCGAAGACGACGAGGCTCACCAGGAAGATGACGACCACGCCGACCCGCCGCAAAGGCCCGACCCTCGAAGCCATGTCTGATTCGTCCTAGAACTTGAAGTAGATGAACGCGTTGCTCGTGTCAACGGAGAACGCGATCAGGATGACGACGAACAGAGCGCAGCCCACTGCCTTCACCTCGACGGGCACGCGTTCGAGAACAGTGAGTTCGTCCACGTGGCGCTGTACGTACTCGAGACCGAGCAGGATGCACACCAGCCCAAGGCTCAGGAACAGGTTCACCCGGCCGGCGTGCGGGAGCCTGAACTGCATGTACCGGAGATAGGTCCAGGCGTTCTCGAACGAGGTCGCGCGGAAGAGAATCCAGGCGAGCGTCACCAGCTGGAACGTCAGGAAGATACTGATGGCCCGGTGCAGACGCGGCAGGCGGTTGAGCCGAATCGCCCGGACCACGCGGCGCCTGAGGCCTTTCGTGCCGAACGACGTGACGAGGAACACGCCGTGGAGTGCGCCCCAGGCCACGAACGTCCACGCCGCTCCGTGCCACAGGCCGCCGAGCAGCATCGTCACCGACATGCCGATCGCGTAGCTCCAACCCTCGACCGGAATCCGCAGCCATCGGTCGGCCTCGAACCGGCGCATCACGGCATACGCGATCGGCAGGAACAGGTAATCGCGCAGCCAACTCGACAGGGTGATGTGCCACCGCGTCCAGAACTGGCTGACGTCACGGCTCAGATACGGGTAATCGAAGTTCTTTGGCGCCGACAGGCCGAGCATTCGGGACACGCCCGTCGAGATGTCCGAGTAGCCCGAGAAATCACAGTAGATCTGGAAATAGTAGCAGTAGGCGCCCAGCAGGAGATGGAGGCCCTTGTACTTCGGCGCCAGGAAGACCTCGCCGACGTAGTAGGCCAGCCGGTCGGCAATCACCATCTTCTTGAACAGGCCCCACGCCACCAGCCGCCCGCCCGCCAGGAGCCGATCGAGATCGAACGCGACCGGCTGCCGCACCTGCGGCAGGAACTGTCCGGGGCGCTCGATCGGTCCCGCGAGGATCTGCGGGAAGAAAGCCACGTAGAGCGCGAAGTAGCCGGCATGCCGCTCGACGGGCACCTTCCGGTGGTAGACGTCGAGGCTGTAGCTGACCAGCTTGAAGACATAGAAGGAGATGCCGATCGGTGCCAGGATGCTCAGTGGTGCGATTGGCCTGGCCTGGAGCAGCGCGTTGCCAACCGACTGAATCGTCTCCCAGAACAGGTTCAGGTACTTGAAGACGATCAACGCGCCGATCGGCACTCCGACGCAAACAGCCAGGAGGATCCGGCGCCGGCGTTTGGACTCCGTGCGCTCCATGAACCTGGCAGCCGTGTAGACGACGGCCGTCAGGCCGATCAGGACGGCGGGGACGTCCAGGCCGAAGGTGCCGTAGAAGACGTAGCTCGCGGCCAGCAGGCACGCCCACCGGTAGCGGTGCGGCGTGATGTAGTACACGCCGACGACCGCCAGGCAGAACGCCCAGAAGCCAAGCGAGGTGAAAGACATAGCCGAAAATGATAGCGGTCCGAATCAAGGCCCGTCAATCAAGCGACCGCGGCGTCGAGGCAGGCAGCCGTCCACGCGGGGAACTCCGCCCTCATGTGGAAGTGATCGAGGTACGCGTCATCGGCGGTCGAGGCCACTCCGACCGTGTCCGCAGGATGCGCCTGGTGCTCGATGACGTTGCCCGCGTGCACGGCGCCGAGCGGGCAGTAGGAGGGCGCCGCGCTCTCCGACGGCCGATGGTGCCACGCCACGCCCGCGACGATCGGCTCGGGCAGGCCCCACAGGCCCAGCAGATATGCGCCGACCTCGGCGTGCGTCGTGCCCAGGACGTCACGTTCCACGAGCCATGTCGGCACGTGATCGCTCGCGGCCTGTTCGACGACGACCGAATAGTCCTCGGGCATCGAGCTGGCGAGGACGAGCTTGCCGATGTCGTGCAGGAGCGCGGCCGTGAACGCTTCGCCCACGATGTCCGCGGCTTCCTGCTGCCGGCGTGCGATCACACGCGCGAAGCCGGCGGTGGCCATCGAGTGTCGCCAGACCCTCCCGAGGCCGAAGCGAGCGACTGTCTTCAGGTCGAGCTGGGAGAAGATGTTTGAGGACAGCGCCAAGCCGCGGACTGCTTCGATGCCGAGCAGCTGTACGGCCTGGACCGGGTCGCCAATCCGCATCCGGAAGCCGAACAGCGGCGAGTTGACGAGTTGCAGGATCTTCGCCGACATTCCCGCGTCGCGCGCCACGAGGTCGCCGACCTTCCGGGGCGACGCCTGGTCCTTGCGGAGTTCGGCCATCATCGCGAGGTAGGCGGGCGGCAGGCTCGGCACCGACTTGAGGCGCGTGACCAGCGCCTTGAGATCCGGATCCGAGAGGAGCTCGCCGAGCAGGAGCGTTTCCGCCAGGCGTGCGAAGACGGCGTCGGGTTCGAGCGGTTTCGCGAGGAACTGGTGTGCGGCATCGTCTGCCCGCACCAGCATGCCGCGGCCCGCGCTCTTCGACAGCAGGAACCGGACGGCGTTGGGCTGGCGACGGGCGACCTCGTCGAGGAACGACGTGCCGTCGGCCGCACGGACGTCGATGTCGGCAAGGACGACGTCGAACGGGCGCTGCGAGATCTGGTCGCACGCATCGGCTGCCGACATGGCACAGACGATCGACCAGTCGCCTCGGGCCGTCCTGAGGGCCTGTTCCAGCTTACCGAGCAGTTTACGATCACGGTCCACGAACAGGACGCGTCCGACCACGGTTGTCTCCCTGCGTTCGTTCCGACACCGCACGGGTCCATAACGGAAATCGGCAGATACCGACAGGAGGTGAGTGCGGACCGCTCCGACACGGTGGAGCTCTGGGCAGTGACGTGCGGAGCCATCGCGACACGACAGGATTGACGCTCGCTCCCCGACCCGGGCTGTGGCACAGTAGTGCCATGACACGCGACGTCATCCGCCGCCTGCCGAAGACCGACCTCCACGTGCACCTGGACGGGTCGCTCAGGCTTTCGAGCCTGATTGACATGGCGCGCGAGCGGAAGGTCGGATTGCCCTCCTCGTCCGAGGAGGGCCTGCAGCAGCTGGTCTTTCGCCCGCACTACGCAAACCTGGCGGAGTACCTCGAAGGGTTTCGCTACACGGTCCCGGTGCTCCAGGATCGTGAGGCGCTCGAGCGTTCGGCGTTCGAGCTGTGCGAGGACTGCCAGGCGGAGGGCGTCCGCTACGTCGAGGTCAGGTTCGCGCCGCAGCTGCACGTGCGTCCCGGCTTCGGCGTCCCGGACGTGGTTCGGGCCGTGGACGCCGGCATCCGACGTGCGTCGGCGGCCTTCAACAGGCGCCCCGAAGTGGTCGCCGGTCACGAACCTCGCTTCGTCGCGGGGATCATCCTCTGCGCGCTCCGCTACTTCACGGCGGACCTCTCGGAGGGCTACCGCCGGATCCTGGAGGCGCTGCCCGAAGCATCACCGCAGGAACTGCACGCGGCGGCGAGCGTCCAGGTCGCGCGCGCGGCGGCGCGGCTGAAGCACGAGGAAGGTCTGTTGGTCGTGGGGATCGATCTGGCGGGGCAGGAGAAGGGATACCCGGCCGAAGACCATCGCGCCGCGTATCAGGTGGCGCATGCGGCGTTCCTCGGCAAGACGGTGCACGCCGGCGAGGACTACGGCCCAGAATCGATCTTCCAGGCCATCGGGAACCTGCACGCCGACCGAATCGGCCACGGCACCTGGCTGTTCGACGACACCAAGATTCACAATCGCCGCGTGACCGACGGAAAGGCGTATGTCGAACGGCTCGCGCAGTTCATCGCCGACAAGCGCATCACCATCGAGGTGTGCTTGACGTCGAATCAACAGACCGTGCCGGAGTTTGCCTCCGACCTGCGGTGCCATCCGTTCGCCGAGATGCGCCAGCGCCGGCTGTCGACGACCATCTGTACCGATAACCGGCTCGTGTCGAACACAACCGTCTCGAACGAGATCGAACGGGCGGCGGACGCCTTCGCGCTGACGGACCGCGAGGTGAGGGACATTCTGATCTACGGCTTCAAGCGGAGCTTCTTCCCGGGCACCTACCTCGAGAAGCGCACCTACGTTCGGCAGATGATCGACTTTGCCGACAGAATTCTGGCCGGCCACGACGCCCCCCCTGCGCCGCCCTCCTGAGTGCTTCGACTCGCATCTACGGCCACAATCCGCACTCGGCGCGCGCGGCCACGCCGGGGATGAACCCAGGATCGGAACCCAGGGTCGGAACTGGCAATGTTCTCTCCACGGCGCTACACTGCCTACGGGTCGCAGCCATTTCATCGATCTCGCCGGGGGCGGCGGCGGCGGCGGCGCGGAGAGGGGAGAGCGATGCCTCATGGCGCGCCCCGGTGGTGACAGCGTGACGCAAGCCTCGCGGCTCGCGGCTTGCAGGTTGACTGGTTCGGGAAGCACATGGAGGATGAGATCACATGTTGACGCAAAGACGCCTCGTCGTCGTGCTCGCTCTCGCGTTCCTCGTCGCCGGAGCGCCCGGATTGATGGCACAGGCCGCAAAGGCCGCAGCGCCGGCGGCGCAGGCCGCGCCGGCCGTCAAGGTTGACCTGAACTCAGCCAGCCAGGCGGACCTCGAGAAACTGCCGGGCATCGGTCCGGCGACAGCGAAGAAGATCATCGCCGGCCGACCGTTCGCCTCGGTGGCTGACCTGGCCAAGGCTGGGGTTTCGGCCAACACCATCACGAAGATCACGCCGCTCGTGACGGTCGCTGCCGCTGCGACGCCGGCCGCCCCTGCAGCCACCGCTCCCGCTGCAGCGACGAAGACCGCTGCCCAAGCCGCCGCTCCGGCTGCTGCTGCGCCCGCCAAGGCCGCCGCCCCTGGCGTCGCGGCCGCGCAGCCGCCCGCCCCTGGGATGGTGTGGGTGAACACCTTGACCAAGGTGTACCACAAGGAAGGCGACCGCTATTTCGGCAAGACGAAGGCGGGCAAGTACATGACGGAGGAAGAGGCCATCAAGGCTGGGTACCGCGCTGCGAAGGCAGGCGCCGCCAAGAAGAAATAGGGCGGCACCGAGCCCATGAAAGTCCAGGCGCTGGCACGGAACACGCGACTCTACAGCTCGAACGTCTTCCTGGTCACCGGCGACTGGAACCGCCTGGAAGACGTCAACGGGCTCGTGGATGCGGGTGCCGATCCCGCGGTCATGACGTTTCTGGCCGATGCCGCGACCGGTGTCGGCAAGCGGAAGCTGGATATCGTCGTGCTCACGCACCGTCACTTCGATCACGCGACGATGGTGCCGATGCTGAGAAAGGCGTACGCGCCGACGATCGCCGCGTTCGGTCCGGGAGATGACGTGGACCGCGCGCTGGCGGATGGCGACGTGATCCGCCTCGGCGACGAGGACTTCGAAGTCATCCAGACGCCGGGCCACACCGAGGATTCGATCTGCCTGTATGGTCAACGCAGCGGCGCGTTGTTCGCCGGCGACACGCCGCTCGTTCATCTCTCGCCTGACGGCGACTACGAGTCAGGCTACGTCAACGCCCTCCGTCGAATCGTCGAAAAGCCCGTCAAGACGATTTACTTCGGCCACGGCGATCCGCTGACGGCCGACTGTCGTGCTCAACTCCACGCCTCGCTCCTGGTGGCGGAGCGTTACAGGCGGAGTGCGCGGTGAGAATCGTCCTCACTCCGCGCGGAGCGCGATCATCGGATCGACGCGGGTCGCCCTCCGGGCGGGCACCAGCGTGGCCACGAGGCCGACGAGCGCGATCAGGCCCGCCACGAAGCCGAAGGTCAGCGGGTCGAGCGCGCTGACGCCAAACAGCACCGTGGCAATTGCGTCCCGTCCGAGCGCGGCGATCGTCACGGACAGTCCGATCCCGATGGCGAGACCGAGGCCCAGCTGTCGCGATCCCTGTTTCAGCACCATCGTCAGGATGCGCCGGTAGTCCGCGCCAAGGGCCATCCGCACACCGTACTCCTGTGTCCGCTGGTTGACCGAGAACGACATCACTCCGTAGATCCCGACCGCCGCCAGGATGACCGCCACGATGCCGAAGATCGTGAACATCACCGCGATGATCCGCGGGCCGGCGACGGCAGAGTCGAGATTGTAGGCCGGCGTGCCCGTGAAATAGAGCGGAAGGTTGGGGTCCACCTTGTTCACCTGTCGCCTCAGTTCACGGAGTAGTGTCTCCGGGCGCTGGCCCGCGTGCGGCTTCACGAGCACTGTGGCGAACTGGCTGGCGGCCGGCTCGTCCTGCGCCGGACCGAACGGAATCGAGTAGAACGGCACGTAGTACCCGGAGTCGTCGACGTTCGGGATGTTGAAGGGTCCCTGCATGCGTACGGTCGTCACGACGCCGACGATCGTGCGCCACGGGCCGTACTGCGGCGTGGAGCCGTCTCCGGTGCGAAAGCGCCGGCCCATCGGGCTCTCGGTGCCGAAGTGCTTCCTGGCAAATGCCGCGTTCACGATGGCCACCGGGAGCTTCGAGTCCAGATCGTCGTCGGTGAACGTCCGCCCCTCGATGACCCGCTGCCCCATGACGTCGAAGAAGCTGCCGTTCACCTGCTCGAAGTTCGCGTTGAGCCGGTCGCGGCGATTCTTGTAGACCTTCCCTTCGATCTCGACAGGGCCCGAGCCGCTGAACACCATTCGAAGCCGGCTGCTGTAGGCGACGGCCTCGAACTGTGACGCGCCTCGGAGTTCCCGGATGAGCCGGTCGTAGAACTGTTTCCGGGCCGCCTGTGTCGGGTAGTCGCCATCCATCAGGCCCATCCGGGCCGACATGATGCCGGACGTGTCGTACCCGTAGTCGATGTTCTGCTGTGCCAGGATCGAGCGGAGTTGCAGGAGCGACCCGATCAACAGCAGGCAGGTCACCACGATCTGGGTCACCACGAGACCGCGTGTGACGAGGTTGATGGCGCGGTTGGTGTTGCCCCGCCCGCCCTCCCGAAGGACCCCGGCCACGTTCGCCCTCGATGCCATCCACGCCGGCAGCAGTCCGGAGACCACGGCCGCGACGATCGTGGCGAGGACGGTGAACGTGAGCACCTTGGCGTCGATGTCGAACGTCATCCACGCTGGCGGGGGGTTGTCCATGTTGCGGAGCGTGGTCGCGAACCAGTCCACCGACAGGTACGCGAGGCCCACGCCGACCGCGGCGCCCACGCAGGCCAGCAACAGGCTCTCGGTCAGCATCTGACCGATGAGTCGCGTTCGGGTGGCACCGAGCGATGAGCGGACGGCGAGTTCCTTCGCGCGCAGCGTGGCCCGCGCGAACTGCATGTTCATCACGTTGAAGCAGGCGATGAGGAGCACGCCGACGCAGAACGCCAGCATCGTCATCAGCGTCCCGCGCAGTTGAGGCCCGGTGACGGTGTCGAGGAGTGGCTGGACGAGGCCGTCGGTGAACGTCTTGCTGGTGTCGGGATAGGCCGTCGCGAACCGCTTGGCGAACGCCGTCATCTCCGCACGGGCCGTGTCCAGCGTGACGCCCCGTTTGATGAGCCCGATGACGCCCGGAGCGTTCGCCTGCGGATCGTTCCTGGGCCGGACCGGGAACTCGCTGTTGAGCGGGATCCAGAGTTCCTCAACCGTCGGAAACACGAACCCCTTGGGCATCACGCCGATGATCGTGGCCGGCTTGCCGTTGATGCGGACCGACTTGCCCACCACGCTGGCCGCGCCGCCGAAGTCCCTCTGCCACAGCCCGTAGCCGATGAGCGCGACCTTCTCGGCGCCCGGCGTGTTGTCCGCCGCGGTGAAGTCACGCCCGAGCATCGGGCCGACGCCCAGGACGCGCATGAAGGTCTCGGAAGTGTACGCGCCGGTGTAGCGCCGGGGCTGGCCGTCGATCGTGATGTTGACCGTCGATCCGTTCAGGAATGCCGTCATCAGCTCGAAGGACTTCTGCTCGGGCACCATCTCCTGGTAGTCCATCGAGAGCACGCGGTTGTTCGTACCGAAAGCCGTCGCCGTGGACGGGTCTGAAAACGAGACGTTCGTCAGCCGGTCGCCGTTGGGAAACGAGAACCCGCGCAGCATGATGCCGTTCACCACGCTGAACTGGGTGGTGACGGCGCAAACGCCAAGGGCGAGCACGAAGATCGCCAGGGCGCAGAACGCCTTCTCCTTGACGAGCACCCGGACGCCGATGCGAACGTCCCGGGCGACGGACTCTGCAAACATGCTTCCCCCAGCTCGGCTGACGCGCCGACACCACGGCCGTGAGCGGATCTCAACAACAGAGACGAATGTCGTTGGCCGAAGGTTCGATGGCGGCGGCCTGGGCCCGATGCGCCCATCCAGTTTGCTGCGGCCGAACGCGAGGAAGGACGTTCCCGGCCCCCATGAGGGTGAAGGCGATAAGCGACGGCACGTAGTCCAGCCAGGGCCTGACGCCGACGAAGAGCGCGGCCAGGAGGGTGGCAAGCCGCCGGGAAGGCGGAGATCGTGATCCTATGCAGAGGCCACAGAGGTCGCGGAGAGAGGAAGGTTGACGACCTCCGCGACCTCCACGACCTCCATGTTGAACGACAGGCCGTCGGCCGGCTCTACTCGGCAGCCGGCCGGCGATCCACGAGCGCGAGCAGAGCGGGAACGAACACCAGCGTAATCACCGTCGACACCGTCAGGCCGCCAATGACGGCGATCGCCAGCGGCTTCTGCATCTCCGCCCCGGCGCCGAGGCCCAGTGCCAGCGGCAACAGGCCGAAGAGCGTGCAGAGCGTCGTCATCAGGATGGGGCGCAGTCTGATCGCGCCCGCCTGCACGAGCGCCTCGACCCGGTCGGGCTCGTGCTTCGAGATGAGGTCGGCGTAGTCCACGAGGATGATGCCATTCTTCACGATGAGGCCGACCAGCAGGACCAGTCCCATCAACGACGAGACATTGAGCGGTGTTTTCGTGAGCAGCAGCAGGCCGAACGCGCCGACGAGCGAGAGCGGCGCGGCGGACAGGATGACGAGCGCCGAGGTGAAGCGCCGGAACTGCGCGACCAGCACGGCGAACACCAACAGCACCGCGATTCCCAGCACGACGATGAGCGACCAGAACGCCGCCTGCTGGCTCTCGTACAACCCCCCCATCTGCCACGTGTAGCCGAGCGGGAGGGCGGCGGACGCCATCACCGCCTCGATGTCTCTCACGGCGCTCTTCATGCCGCGCCCTTCGAGCCGCGCCGTTACCGGGACCATCTGTTTCAGGTCTTCGCGATGAAGTTCCTCCTGGCCCTCGGCCGAGGACACGGCTGCGGTTGCCGAGAGGGGCACGATCGTGCCGTTGCCGTTGGTCAGGGGGAACTCCCGCACCCAGTCGAAATCGAACCGGTACTTGTCGGGGAACCGCACGCGCACGTCCACGAGGCGGTCGCCGCGTCGAAACGCCGTCGACACGCGACCCAGCATGCCGGTGGACAGCTGGCTCGACACCTGGTCGACCGTGAAGCCCGCCTTGGCCGCCCGCGTGGGATCGACCTGCACGTTCAGCTCGGGATTGCCGCGCTGGGGTGCGACGACGTCCACGACGCCGTCGATCTTCTTCATGCGCTCGGCGACGCCTTCCGCGAGGCGCGCCAGCGTCGGGAGGTCGTCGCCGAATATCTTCACCTCGATCGGCTCGGGGTTACCCTCGAGATCGCCCAGCATGTCCTGCAGCAACTGGATGAATTCGACGGTCATGCCGGGCAGGTCCCTCCCGAACGTGCCCCGCAGCTCTTCGATGATTTGCTCGGAACTCCTCGTGCGATCGGACCTCGGCTTCAGGCGAACGACAATGTCTCCGGTGTTCTGTGGCGTGGCGAACAGACCGAGTTCCGCCCCCGTGCGCCGCGCAAAGCCGGCCACCTCCGGTGTGTCGTGCAGAATCCGCTCGATCCGGCCCACCATCTTGTCGGTCTCCGGCAGCGACGTGCCGGCCGGCGTCCAGTAGTCGAGGACGAAACCGCCTTCGTCCATCTCCGGCAGGAATCCGGTGTCCAGTTTCTCGAAGAAGAGGACGCCGAGGCCGGCGAACGCGATGGTGACGAGCACGACCAGCGCGGGACGCTTCAGCGCGCGACGGAGCATCGCCTGGTACCGGTGGGAGAGCCAGGGCAGCGCGGCGCGCGGCTGGGCAACCGCGCCTGCCGGCAGACCGGTTGCCGACGATCGGACGGGCAGCAGCCAGCGCGCGGCCAGGTTCGGAATGAACAGCAGAGCGTAGGCCAGGGACAGCAGCACGGCGGCCGCGAGGGTGAGCGACAGCGCCGAGAAGAACTGGCCCACGACGCCCTGAAGCAGGCCGAGCGGGACGAACACCACGACCGTCGTGAGCGTCGAGCCCGTGACCGCGGCAATCAGTTCCTGGGTGCCCTTCTCGGCGGCAACCGTCACCGTCTCACCGGCCGCGCGGTGGCGGTGGATGTTCTCCACGATGACAATCGCATCGTCGATGACGAGTCCGATGGCGATAGCGAGGCCGCCCATCGACATCAGATCGATCGTGCCGCCCGCCAGGCGGAGGATCCAGAACGTGCCGACGAGCGTGAGCGGGAGAGAGGTCGCGGCGATGAACGTCACGCGCCAGTCGCGCAGGAACGCAATGAGCACGAAGACCGCCAGCAGGCCGCCGATGATGATGGCGTCGCGCACGTTGGCCACGGCGCCCCTGACGAACTCCGCCAGGTCGTACACGACCTTCCAACGGACGTTGGGGGGAAGGGACTGACGATAGCCCTCGATGGCCGCCCGCGCACCGTCCACGACATTGATGATGTTGCCGTGGATCTGGCGCGCCACGCTCACCAGGGCCGCCGGCTGTCCGTCGCCGCTGACGAGCGTGGTCTTGTCCAGCACGCCCTCGCGCACCTCCGCGAGATCTTTAACGTACACAGGTGTCTGCTGCCGGAAGGCAACGACGACGTTGCGCACGTCGTCGAGGCTCGTGAGCTCGGCCGTGGCCAGCACGAGGTACTGGCGATAGTCCTTGGCGAGGCGACCGACCGAATTCACCTGGTTGGTCGCCTTGAGCGCGTCGGCCACCTGGTCGATCGTCAGCTTGGCGGCGCTGAGTCGTTCAGGATCGACCTGCACGGAGATCTCGCGTTCCTCGCTGGCGATCACCTCGACGTTGGCGACGCCGGTCACCCGGCTGAGGAGGGGCCGGATGTCGAACGCCGCCAGGTCGCGCAGGTCCCGGGCCGGAAGGCCACCGGTGAGGTTGATCATGAAGATCGGGAAGAGCGACGGAGTCATCCGCTCGACCTGCATCTCGGTGCCCGGCGGGAGCGTCGGCTTCACCTCGTCGGTCTTGCCCTGCATGAGCTGCAGCGCATACCGCATGTCGGCATCGGGATTGAACAACACCGAGATTTCCGTCGCGCCTCGAATCGTCTTCGACCGGACACGGCGGACGCCCAGCACCGACCGGGCGGCCTCTTCGAGCGGCCGTGTGACGGCGAGTTGCACCAGCCGCGGCGAGAGGTCCCCGGATTTCGCGACGATGACGATCCGAGGGAACTCGACCTCCGGGTAGATGGCGCTCGGCAGGCGAAACATCGAGTAGAAGCCGGCTGCCGTGAGCAGCACGACGCCGAGGAGGACGGCCCTCGCGTTCTGCGAGGCGAAGCGGGCGACGTTCATGATGCCTTCCCGAGCTTGGCCTTCTCGCCGAGGCCGTGAACCGCGGACGTCAGAACCGACTGTCCATCGGCGACTCCGGACAGGATTTCCACCGCGTCGATGGTCTCGAGGCCGATCTTCACCGGCGTCCTCTGCGCCACGCCGCTGGTCACCACGTAGACGGCCGCCTCACCGGCCTCGGTCCTGGCTACGGCCGACGGCGGAACCGTGAGCGCAGCCTTCCGTTCGCTGACCGCGATCCGCGCCTGCGCGTACATGCCCACCTTCAGCGACCGGCCGGTATTCGTCACGCGAACGCGGGCCAGCGCGGCGTTGGTCTGGGGATCGATGGCCGGCGCGATGGCGATGACCTCCCCGGGGAACGTCTTGTCGGGGTAGGCGTCGGACGCGATGGCGACCTTCTGGCCGACGTGAACGGCGGCGAGATGCTCCGAAGGGACGCTGGCCGCCAGTTCCACGACCTCGATGCTGGCGACCTCGATCAGCGGCTGGGCGGCGGTGCCGTCGACCTGCTCACCGACACTGACCAGTCGTTTCACGACGGTGCCGGTGATGGGCGATGTCACCTTCGCCCGCGACAACTGCCGATCCGCGCTGTCGAGCGCGGCCAAGGCCGTCTCGAGACCGGCCTCGGCGGTTGCCTGCTGGGCGCGCGCATCCTCGACCTCCTTGCCGGCCGCGATGCCGCGCTTGAAGAGCCGATCGGTCCGCTCGAGGTTCAGCTTCGCGTTCTCGAGCGCCGCCTTCGCCTGGTTGACCGCCGCCGCGGCCTGCCGTTTCTGGTCTTCGAGCGGGCGCGGATCGATCTCTGCGACCACCTGGCCGGACGACACCGCGTCACCTTCGGCCACCCGCAGCATCATCACCCGGCCCGGCACGAGTGCGCTGATCTTGACGTCGTGGTTCGGCTCCGCGGCAATCGTGCCGCGGACGACGAGACGCTCGACCAGGTCCTGCTTCGCCACCTTGCCGATGTCGGCGGTGATCGTCGGCACGTCCACGGCGGCACCCTCCTCCACCGCCTTCTTCCCGCAGGCGGCGACGGAGACGGTCATTGCAACCAGGATGGCCAGGCACGCCGCACGGCTGGCGCGTTGTCCCATGATTCGCTCGTTACTTCTCACTGCGTCCCTCCGTGAGCGGCGCACCTACGACCTCTTCGAGATCGGCGATCGCGGTCTGGAAATCGAGCAATGCCTGCAGGTATTCGCGGCTCACGTCACGCAGGCTGCGTTGGGCGTCGATCAGGCCGAGAACCGAATTGCGGCCGGCCTTGTAGCTCTCCTCGGCCAGCGTCGCCAACTCGGTGGCCGCTGGAATCACGCGCCCCCGGTACGCGTCCACCTGGCGCCGCTCGGCTTCCATGCGGGCGAGCGCGCCGAAGACGGCACTTTCGGCGACGCGACGAGCGGCGTCGCGTTTGGCGTGAATCCAATCGATGGTTGCCATCGACTGCGCGATCTCGCCCTTGTTCCGGCTGAAGAGCGGGATGGCCATCGCAATGCCCAGGCTCTTGCCGACGGTGAACTCATCGGGGGCGTCGATCGGGAGACCGAACGTGACCGTGGGCGTCGGCACGCGTTCCGCCTTCAACACGCCGAGCCGGCGTTCCTCGACGGCCGCCTCTCGTTCAGCCGACAGCAGATCGATGTTGGACGCTGACGCGATCCGCATGGCCCCTGCGAGATCCGTCGTTGCCGGCCCCTCGGCCAGATCGCCCGTCAGGGCCACGGCCTGACCGGCGGGCTGGTTGAGCACGGCGTTGAGGTCGGCCTGTGCCGACGCCCGTGTCGATCGCGCGAGATCGAGCTCCGTCTGCGCACGCGCCAGTCCGAGGTCGGCCTGGAGCACATCGAGTTTCGGGGTCGCACCCGCTTCGAAGCGGGCCTGCGCAACCTGGCGTGTGCGCTCGGACAGGTCGAGGACCTCGCCGGCCAACCGCACGCGTTGGTCGGCGGCCAGCAGGCCGTAGAACGCCAGCCGCAGGTTGCGGCGCAGCGTACGCATCTCGGTCCGCTCATCGAGATCCGCGAGCGTCAACTCCTCCCTGGCCAGCGCGATCCGTCGGCTCCGCTGACCGCCGAGCTCGATCGGGTACCCGAAGGTCAGGTTCTCGTGCGGCGAGTCCTGGGTGACCTCGAAGCCGAACTCGGGATTCGCCCGTTGCCCTGCAATCCGCACCTGCGCCTCGCGAATGGCCCGCTGCCGCCGCGCGGCTGCAAGCCCCAGATTCCGGGACGCCGCCAAGTCGAGCGCCGCCCTGAACGTCAACGGCGGCGACGCCGCCTGGGCGTCGGCCCGGCCGGCAGACGCGCCCGCGCACAGCAGCAACGCCGCCATGACGCGAATGGTCTTTGTACCCATTCTCAACTCCCGTTTCCTACGACCGGCACCACGAGAACCACGATCAGGAGCCGGCTGTCCGTTACCTCGCCGGCATCATCTCGTACACCAGAACCTTGAAGGATCCCGGCACCATCGTCGGCCGGCCGGGCTTGCCGTCGGCGCCAGGTGCGCCGGGCTTGTACTCGGCGGCCGCCACGTAGAGACGATGAGTCGCCGGGTCGAGCGTCATCGTGCGCGACCGCGGAGGCGTGGCGAGCTTCTGAACGAGAGCCAGCTTGCCCGTCGCGTCCACCTTCGCCACCGTGAGCGTGCCATCGCTGCTCGACGCGAACGCGTAGCCGGTGCCGGGGTCGAAGGCGTTTGCATCGACGCCGGGTCCGATCGGCAGGCTGCCGAGCACCTTGCCGTTCGTGCTGTCCATCATCACCATCATGTTGTTCGAGCAGCCGATGAAGAGGCGATGATTGGCCAGGTCGATGGCCAGGCCGGAGGCCTCTTCGCCCGGTGCGATCGGCCAGGTGTTCACCACCGCGTGCGTGGTGGTGTCGATGGCGACGACCGAGTTGGTGTCCTCGATGTTGTTGTAGATGCGGCCGGCCTTGATGTCCACCACCGCGAACTCTGGCTTGCCCGCGAGCGGGATGGTGGCTTTCACGGCACCGGACGTGGCATCGAACACCGTGGCCGACTTGCCGCGGCCGTTGAAGGTGTAGACCTCCTTGTGCGCGGGCTCGTAGAGAATCGCGTCCGGATTCTGACCGGTGTCCACCTTCGAGAGGATCTGCAGCGTCTTCAGATCGACGAGACCGGCCTTCGACTCCTGTCCGTGGCTCGAGAAGCCCTTGCCGAGGTCCGGTGCGACCGCGAAGCCGTGCACGCCGGGCGTGGGTGCCACCTCGCCGACGACCTCGTTCTTCGCGGTGTCGATCACGACCACCTTGGTGCCGTGCGCCACGTACAGCCGCTTGGCCGCACTGTCCACCGAGAGGTAGTCCCACCCGCCGTCGGTGGCGACCGCGATCTCCTTCAGCAGCTTGTATGGGCCGTCGGCCGCCTGAAGCGGCACCTGCGACGAGAGCGCCGCCATGACGATGGCTGCGCCAACGAGTATCGCTGGTATCCTGTTCAGCTTCATCGTGTCTCTCCTTGCCGGTATCACGGTACATGGACCGACCGGCACATCCAGTTACGGCTCCTGCGGGCCGCACGTTTACCTGGGCCTGGCCAGCGACACCAGCTCCAGGCCGTCATCTTTGGCTACTTCTTCTCGGGCGCGGCTGCGACCGGTTTGCCGTCCGGGGTGAACGAGACGCTCTTCTTCGCGTCGCCCTTCAGCGCGAACTCGTATTCCACGACGGTCCCACGCGTGAGCTTCTCCGCCTTGGCGATGGTGGCCTTCGGATGGAGTTCGTGGAGCGCCGCGCTGACGGGGGCGGGCAGATCGGCCGGCTTGATCTCCTCTTCGATCTCGCTCACGGTGCCGTCCGGGTTGTAGATGAGGTCGCGGCCCATGCCCTTGTCGGTGCTCTCGACCTCATACACCGTCTTGCCATTCTCCACTTCCTTCGCGACGTTCTTGATGACCGCGTCGGGATAAGTCTTCTTGAATGCGTCGGCAATCGCCGTCGGCAGTTGCACCTTGGCCGCCGGCTTCGTCACCGCGGCCTTCGCGCCGGCTTCCTGCTTCACCGCCGGCTTCCGCGCTGGTGTCTGGGCCGGCTGCTGCGCGGCAGCGAATGCGGCGAACGACACGACGAGCAGCGCACCAGTTGCGAACGTTCGGATCGTCTTCATGTGCAGTCCTTCATCGAGGCAGAGATTTGTCGAGCGCCAGCACGATTCGGAAGACGCTCCCGTGGCCCAACGACGACTCAGCCTCGAGTTGGCCGCCGTTGGCCTCGATCGACCATTGCGCGATCGACAGGCCGAGACCCGCGCCGCCGGCAGCGGCGGAACGCGCGCCGTCCACGCGGTAGAAACGCTCGAAGAGATGGGGCAGGTGTTCCGCGGCGATGCCCGGCCCGTCGTCGGCGACCTCGAGCACGGCGCGGCTCGCATCCTGACGGACCACCACGCGGATCCTGGAATCGTCCGGGCTGAACTTGATGGCGTTGTCGAGGAGATTGATGACGGCCTGCCGGATCGTCGTGCGATCGGCCCGCACGGGTACCGGGCCCTCCGACACGAGTTCGATCGTCTGTCGCTTCTCCTCCGCCAGCACTCCCAGGTCGTCGACCGCCTCCCGGGCGGTTTCGGCGAGATCGAGGGGCGCAGTCGAGAGGCCCACGCGGCCCGCATCGGCGCGCGACAACGTGAGGAGACTGTCGACGAGCTTCGTGAGGCGGTCGGCTTCCTCGAGGATGCTTCCCACCATCTCGCGGTACTCGGCCTCGCCGCGGCGTTCGCGGAGGCCGACCTCTCCGACGCTGCGGATGGCCGTCAACGGCGTGCGCAGCTCGTGCGACGCGTCGGCCGTGAAGCGCCGCAGTGTCTCGAAGGATCGCTGCAACCGCGCGAGCGCGTCGTTGAAGACCAGTGCAAGCTGGCCGAACTCGTCCTGTGGGTTCTCGATCGGAAGCCGGTCGTCCAGCCGGTCGGCCGTGATCTGCCGTGCACGGGCGGTCATGGCGGCGACCGGCGCCAGCGCGCGCCGGGCCAGCCAGTAGCCGGCCGCCACCGCCACGCCGAAGGCGAGCGGCAGG
Source organism: Vicinamibacterales bacterium (assembly GCA_036504215.1). Classification (NCBI taxonomy): domain Bacteria; kingdom Pseudomonadati; phylum Acidobacteriota; class Vicinamibacteria; order Vicinamibacterales; species Vicinamibacterales bacterium. The sequence continues at coordinate 41,423 of DASXVO010000056.1, forward strand.
CTGACCAGCAGCGCGGTGCTGAACTCCCGCAACTCGTGTCGGGCGGCCTCCTCGCTGCTCGCCAGCCGAAGGCTCTCCGACCGGCCGGCCGCCGTCTCGGCCACGCGCTCGCGTTCGATCTGCTCGTGGAGATCGTCGCGAAGCTGCAACCACGAGGCCGCGCCGTAGATGGAGACGACGACGAGCAGGGCGATGCCGTGCGCGAGCGCGAGCCGTGCGCGGACGCTGCCCCGCCAGCGGCGACGGCCAGTGGCGGCCGGCTGAGCCTCGGGAGACCGTGTCATGGCTCGCCCTCGCGCAGCACGAAACCCACACCCCGCACCGTGTGGATCAGCCGGACATCGTGTTCCCGGTCCACCTTCCGGCGCAGTCGCATGATGTGCACGTCGATGACGTTGTCGAGCGGCGTGCCGCGGCCCGGCTCGTTCCAGACTTCGCGGGCAATCATGTCGCGGGACACGACCTGGCCCTGATGCCGCATCAGATACGACAGTAGATCGAACTCACGCGCGGTCAGCGAGAGCGGTTGGTCGCCTCGGATGGCTCGCCGCGAGCCGTGGTCGAGCGTGAGATCGGCCAGTGCGAACCTGGCGGGCTGATCGACGCTGCCCCGGCGGAGCAGCGCGCGGATCCGCGCCAGCAGTTCCGCGAAGGCGAATGGCTTGACGAGGTAGTCGTCCGCGCCCGCGTCCAGACCGGCCACGCGGTCGGAGATGGCGTCGCGAGCCGTGAGGACGAGCACCGGCGTGAGCATCTCGCGGTTCCTCAGATCGGCCAGCACCTGCAGGCCGTCCCGGCCGGGCAGCATCAGGTCGAGTACGATGAGGTCGAAGACGCTGGTGGTCGCCATCGCCGAGGCTTCGTCGCCCGTCGCGGCGAGCGTTACGACGTGTCCATCGGCTTCGAGCCCGCTCGCGAGCGCGTGCGCCACCTTGGTTTCGTCCTCGACCACGAGGATGCGGGTCGTCACGCGTAGAGTTCTACCGCAGCGGTGCCGCCGACGCTACTGAAGTTTTCCTGAACATTGCGCCAGGCGCGAGTCCGGGCGCCGGGGCCGCGTCCCCGGTTTGCGGCATGGGCCAGTGGCGTGGTACGTTGGCCCGCGCTGCATGAACACTCGCCACTATCTCCTCGCCGCCCTGCTGTTGGCCGTGGCATTCCTCGGCGGTTCCTCGCCCCACATCGTGGGTGATGGCGCCGAGTACGTCGCGTACGGCTTGAACTTCGCCTCGTTCCGCGGACCCTCGATCGATCCCGCCAACCTTCCGGCGCTCCGACTCGAGATTGCGGAGCACGAGCAGGTGCCCGCCACCTGGGGCCTCGACACCTCCCTCGTGCGGGGTCGCGACGGAAGGGGCGACTTCGCGCACTTCTGGTTCTACCCGCTTCTGGCCACGCCCGGGCTCTGGGTCACCAGGGCGTGCGGGCTCCACCCCTCATATGCGTTCGCCGCTCTGAATCTGGCCCTGCTGGGGCTGGCCCTCGCGGCGTCCCTGAGAAGCGTGGGCGGTGCAGGGAGTACCCTGTTGTTCCTCGGGCCCATTCTCTGGTGGATCGACAAGCCGCACACTGAGCCGTTCACCTTCGCCCTGTTGATCATCGCCTTCTCGCTGCTTCGCGACCGACCCTGGTGGTCCCTGGTGGCGGCGGGAACGGCGGCCGCGCAGAACCCGCCGATCGGGGCGCTCATCGGCCTGATCGGTGTCGCCCAGATCCTCACGAACCACCAACTCTGGCACGACCGTCGCTGGTGGTCCGGCGTCGCGGCGGGCGTCGGCCTCGCTGTGCTGCCTCCGCTGTACTACCTGACACGATACGGCAGGCTGTCGCTGCTGACAGGTGCGACGCGCGGCACGATGCCGGCGTTCGCCGAATTCGTGGCGCCGGTGCTCGACACCGACATGGGCCTCGTGGCCAGCTGCCCGGTGTTCGCGCTCGTCGCGCTCGCCGCAGTCGTCCTGCTGGCGCGCTATCGGTGGCGCGATCTCCTGGCTGGCGACGTTCAGGTCGCGTGGTTGGCAGCGATGGTGTTCCTGGCTGCCTTTTCGCAGACGACCAATCTCCGTCACGGCGGAACGCCGGGCATGAGCCGCTACGCCTTGTGGCTGATCCCGCTGGCCGTCCCGCTCCTGCGCCGCATCGGCGGCATCGGCCTCGCCGCCTGGACACCAGCCCTGTGGGCCGTGGCCGTGGTGTCCGCGATGGTCAGCTCGGTTGCGTTTCACCCGGGTCGCGCCCAATACGCGAACCAGCCGACACTGCTCGCCGAGTACCTCTGGACGCGTCATCCCATGTGGAACGATCCGCTGGCCGAGGTGTTTCAGAAAGCGAACCTCGCCGCGGCGTGGTGGCTCCCCGTCGCCACGCCCGGCTGCGAGAAGATCCTCCTGCTCGGAACCGGGGCGGGGGACGGTGCGTGGCCGATTCCCTGCTATCCGGCACGGGTCATCGAGAGTTGTCAGGCGCCCAATTCGCTCTGCTACGCCAATCGTGTTGACGGGAAGTACCGGTTCATCTTCCCGCCGGGTCCCAGGAACGGCGGGTACCACCTGCGGCGCGGGGATATCTGGCCGGCGAGCGGCGAAGCCGCCGTCCGTGAGCTGTTCAACGAGTGGAGATGGCGAGAGATGAGCCTCGCGCGCAAGCCGCCGGCGATCGTGCGGGAGGTCATCAACGTCGGGCGATTCTGGTCCTGGGTCGGTCCCGATCGCTACTTGTTCGTCGTTCAACGTCCAGCGGGCGGCGCGAGCGTCACCTTCCGGTTGCCGCGCGAGATGGAGGGGCGTCTCATCGACGTGGCCACCGGCACTACCATCCAGACGCTCCGTTCCGACAAGACACCGTTCGCCAGGCTGTCGGTTGCGCTACCGCCGGGGTCGGATCCGCTGATCGTGGCGTTCCGATAAGCCGGAGCGTGCGGGCCTGCGACACCACGCCACAGGCGGTCGATGCAGATCGACGCACGGTACTGGTCTTCATGCCCCTTCCCGGTGTAATCTCTTGGCGGAAAGAGTGGTTCCCCCAGCCGCCGGGAATCCGGCGCCCCCATCCGGACCATTCGTCGCTGCAGGCGGTTCTGCGTTCGTTAACCTCTTTGAGCAACACAGCTTTGATGGCTGGGCTTCGTCCTCGGAACGAGGCTTGCTCGGGTCAGCCGTATGCCTGAAGCCAAACGTCGTGTGCGAGGTATCGTCGTCATCCACGCTGAACGGTGCAAGGGGTGCGCGCTCTGCGTCGAGTTCTGCCCGACCGACGTGCTGGCGCTCTCGAGTTCGTTCACCACCAAGGGGTACCATCCGCCGGAGATCGTCCGGCCGGAGGCGTGTTCGGGGTGCGACCTGTGCGGGATGTACTGCCCGGATTTCGCAATATACGGATACCGGCTCCAAGCCATCATTTGAGGTTCTCATGCATGCCGATCCGGCTGGCGTCCTGACGGGCGCCCACTTCATCGACGGCGACCACGCGTGCTGCGAGGGTGCGCTGGCGGCCGAGTGCCGCTTCGTCGCCGGCTACCCGATTACCCCGTCCACGGAAGTCGTCGAGCGTATTGCGCTGCGGTTCCCGGAGGTCGGGGGAGTCTTCATCCAGATGGAAGACGAACTCGCCTCGTCCATCGCGATCGCGGGCGCGGTCTGGGGCGGCAAGCGCGCCATGACCGTGACGTCGGGCCCGGGCTTCTCGCTGATGATGGAGCACCTGGGCTTCGCGGTCATGACCGAGACACCGTGCGTCTTCGTCAACGTGCAGCGTGGCGGCCCGTCCACCGGCCTGCCGACCCTGCCGGCGCAGGCGGACATGATGCAGGCGCGTTGGGGATCGCACGGCGACTACGAGATCATTGCCGTGTCGCCCAACTCGCCGCAGGAGTGCTTCGACCTCACGATCAAGGCGTTCAATCTCGCCGAGCAGTACCGCACGCCGGCGCTCGTCATGATGGACGAGTGCGTCGGCCACATGATGGAGCGCGTCGTCATTCCGAAGCCGGAGGAGATCGAGATCTACCCGCGCCGGTGGACCAACGCGCCCCTCGACGAATACCTGCCGTTCGCGCCCGAACAGGACATGGTGCCGGCGATGGCCCGGGCGGGACAGGGCTACCGCTTCCACATGACCGGACTGACGCACAACGAGAAGGGCTATCCCGACATGACCGTGGCCGGCCAGGCTCGGCTGCTCGGGCGGCTCGTCGACAAGATCAAGAAGAACGCCCTGGCCCTGACCGACGTCGTGGCCGACCAGGTGGAGGGCGCCGAAGCGGTCGTCATCTCCTACGGGATCACCTCGCGCGTCGCGCAGAAGGCCGTCATGGCCATGCGAGCGAAGGGGCGCCGGATCGGATCGCTGCGCCTGCGCACGGTGTGGCCGTTCCCCGAGCACGTGATTCGCGACCTTGCGAAGACGGTGAAGGCGCTGGTGGTGCCGGAACTCAATCTCGGCCAGATGGTGCGCGAGGTGGAGCGCTGCGCGCAGGGAACGCGCGTGGTGAGCGTGCCGCATGCGGGCGGCACGGTCCACGACCCGGCCGTCATTGTCCAGGCGATCACGGAGGCACTGCGATGAGCATCGAAAACCCGGTCGAACGATACCTCCGCATCGATCGCATGCCGCACATCTGGTGCCCCGGCTGCGGCATCGGCACGACGGTCAACTGTTTCACCCGGGCGATCGACGAGAGCGGGATCCCGATGGATCGGCTGGCGGTCGTGTCGGGCATCGGCTGCACGGGCCGCGTCGCCGGCTACATGCACGTGGACTCGTTCCACACGACGCACGGCCGGGCAATTCCGTTCGCCACGGGCCTCAAGCTCGCCGCGCCCGACATGAAGGTCGTGGTCTACAGCGGCGACGGCGACCTGTTCGCCATCGGCGGCAACCACTTCATCCACGCCGCGCGCCGCAACCTCGACATGACCGTCATCTGCGTGAACAACCTGACCTACGGCATGACCGGCGGCCAGTTGACGCCGACGACGCCCGAGGAAGCCATTGCGTCGACCACGCCGTACGGCAACTACGAGCATCCGTTCAACCTGCCGTACCTCGCGGAGTCGTGCGGCGCCGTCTACGTCGCCCGCTGGACGACCTACCACGTCACGCAGATGAAGAAGTCGATGAAAGAGGCGCTCCAGAAGAAGGGCTTCTCGTTCGTCGAGATCCTGTCACCGTGCCCGACGCTCTACGGGCGGCGCAACCGGATCGGCGACTCGCTCGACGAGATGAAGACCTACAAGGAGCGCAGCCAAATCAAGAACGGGGCCGACACGAAGGACGTGGACATCGGCATGGCCGGTCCGATTGTCGTCGGGAAGTTCGTCGACCGCGAGCGGACCACGTATCAGGACGCAATGGAAGCTTTCTATGCGCGCAAGCTGGGCGACCGGTACGCGCGGGCGAGTCGATAAATGGCGCAGACGCAAATTCGTATCGGCGGATTCGGCGGCCAGGGCGTCATCCTGAGCGGCATCATCATCGGGCGCGCGGCGGCCATCCACGGCGGGCTGCACGCGACGCTCATCCAGAGCTTCGGGCCCGAGGCCCGCGGCAGCTCGTCGAGCGCCGAGCTCATCGTGGCCGACGAGCCCATCCTCTATCCCTACGTCAAAGAGCTGGACATGCTCGTCGTCCTCTCCCAGGACGCCTACGCGCGCTTCACGCCCGCGCTGAAAAAGGGCGGCCTGCTGGTGACCGAGGCCGATCTCGTGAAGATCACGCCGCCGGCTCCCGATGCGAAGCACTTCGTCGTGCCTGCCACCCGGCTGGCCGAGGAGATCGGCCGGAAGATCGTCCTCAACATCATCACCGTCGGGTTCTTCGGTGCGGTCAGCCGGCTGATTTCGGTCGACGCTCTCGAGACGGCGGTGAAGGAGTCGGTGCCGGCCGGGACGCTCGACCTGAACCTCCGTGCCTTCAGGAAGGGCTACGAAGCGGGGCTGGAACAGTTGGCCAAGGTGCAACAGGCCACCGTGTAGTGGCCGGTTGACGGCGGCTGGCGTCCGCCGGCACGGCGCCTGCGTCGCGTGATAGGATCGCGGGACAGGTTTCTCCGGCCATGCCCTTTTCAGAGGTCGTCGGTCACGCGCGCCCCTTGGGCCTGCTCTCGCGGTCCATGACACGCGGCTCCCTGCCTCCGAGTCTCCTCTTTACCGGCCCCGAGGGTGTCGGCAAGAGGCTCGTGGCGCAGGCCCTCGCGCAGGTACTGAACTGCCTGCAGCCGGACGGCGGCGACGCGTGCGGGCGGTGCCCCGCGTGCCGGCGGATCGCGAAGGGCACGCATCCCGACGTGCTGGTCATCGAGCCGCCGGAGGCGGGGGCGACCAAGATCGACACGATTCGGCCCGCCATCGCGGCGACCGCGTACCGACCGTTCGAGGGCCGCTTTCGCGTCGTGATCGTGGACGAGGCCGATCGTCTGACCGACGATGCGCAGAACGCGCTGCTGAAGAGCCTCGAGGAGCCGGCGCCCGGGTCCGTCTTCATTCTCGTGTCGTCGCGGCCGGAAACGCTGCTGGCGACGATCCGCTCTCGCTGCTCGCGCCTGCGGTTCGGCCGCCTGCCGGCCGGCGACGTAGCCCGCCTGCTGACCGAGCGGCACGGCTGCGAGGCGGCGGACGCCTACGCGCTGGCCGCGGTCGCGGACGGTAGTCCAGGCCGGGCGCTGGAGTCGAGTTCGCGCTCGTTCCGGGCCGCCCGGGACGCGGCGATGTCGCTCCTGCGGGCGACGGCGACCGCCACCTCGGCCAAGGCCAGACTCCAGGCGGCCACGGCCTTGACGGTTGGCAAGCCGTCGTCGGCGGGCGAGCGCGAGGAGTTGTCGATGCGGGTGACGCTGCTCGCGTCACTCTTGCGCGACGTGGCCCTCATCACGAGCGGAGGAGCGGCAGACACGATTGCCAATGGCGATTTGTCCGACGAACTGACACAACTCGCACGGACGTTCGGCAGCGACCGGGCGCTCGGTGCGTTTGCCGCCGCGGATCGGGCGGTCGCGGCGCTGCGGCGAAACGCCAGCCCGAAGATCGTCGCGGGCTGGCTGGCGGTTCACGTGTAGCCGGCCATGGAATCTCCACGGGAGGAATCCGTCGTTCGGGTGCAGATGTGCGGGGGCGGGCGACCGTGTCCCTGCGCCGTGCCCTCTGCGGTCGCCGTCCGTCCGCTCCGGCCCGGCGTGCCGCTCGTCGTGGAGACTGACGTGGGTCTGTCGATCGGCCGCGTGTTCGGGCCCGCGATGACCGTGGTCACGGCCGGTGCCGCCGCTCGGGCCGACGTGCCCTTCCGCGTGCTGCGCGTCGCGACCGATGACGACATCGGCGTGCGGCGGCGCCAGATGCAGCGCGAACGCGAGGCGTACCGGATTGGACTGCTGAAGATCCGCGAGCGCGGCCTCGCGATGAAGCTCACGCGGGTCGAGCAGCTCTACGACGGCTCCCGGCTCATCTTCTACTTCACGGCGGAAGGCCGGGTGGATTTCCGGGAACTCGTGCGGGAACTCGCCGTCGAGTTCCGGAGTCGGATCGAGATGCGCCAGATCGGCGTCCGCGACGAGGCGCGGATGCTGGGCGGCTACGGATCGTGCGGCCGCCCGCTGTGCTGCACCGCCTGGCTGCAGTCGTTCGAACCGGTGTCCATCAAGATGGCCAAGCAGCAGGACCTGAGCCTCAATCCCTCGAAGCTGTCCGGGCTGTGTGGCCGCCTCAAGTGCTGCCTGCGGTACGAGCTTCCCGAAGGAAAGCTGCCGCGCCGCGCCGAGGTGCGCGACGAGGCACTGCCGGAGGGTTAGCGTGTCCGAACTGCCTCGCATCGCGTTCACGATGGGAGACCCGGCCGGCATCGGGCCCGAGATCGTCGCGGCCGCCGCCGCGGACGTCCGGGTTCGCCGGGTGTGCCAGCCCGTCATCTACGGTCCCGCCGACCCTTCGACCTTTGCGCCCGGTGTCCTGTCCAAGGAGGCAGGGCGCGCGGCCTATGAGGCCCTCGTGCGGGCCGTCGACGATGCGACAGCCGGCCGAGTCGCAGCCATCGTTACCGCCCCGGTGAACAAGGAGGCCTGGGCGCTGGCCGGGATCCACTGGCCCGGCCACACCGATCTGCTCGCGCACCTCACCGGCGCCCGTCGTGTGGCGATGATGTTCTACTCGCAGCCGCTGCGCGTCGTCCTGGCGACGGTACATGTCGCGCTCGCCGACGTGCCACGCCTCCTGACCCGCACACTGCTGGAGGAGTTGATCCGCCTGTCCGCCCGAGAACTCCCGAGATTCGGGTTTCGGAGGCCGCGGCTCGGGGTGGCCGGTCTCAACCCGCATGCGGGCGAGCACGGCGTCATCGGCGCCGAAGACGACGCAGTGCTGGCACCGGCGATTGCCGCGTGCCGGTCGGAGGGGATCGCGGTCGATGGGCCGTTTCCCGCCGACACGCTGTTCGTCCGCTCCATGCGCGGGGAGTTCGATGCGGTCATCGCGTGTTATCACGACCAGGGCCTGGTGCCCATCAAGCTCGTGGCATTCGGCCACGCGGTGAATGTGACGCTTGGCCTGCCGATCATCCGGACGTCGGTCGACCACGGGACGGCGTTCGACATCGCGGGTCGGGGACTGGCCGATCCGGGCAGTATGATCGAGGCGGTGCTGCTGGCCGCGCGACTCGTCGAAAGCGGAAGGCATGCCTGAGAAGACTGCACGCGAGAAGGCGGAGAAGAACGTCGCGGAGAACCGCAAGGCGTTCCACGACTACCACATCCTCGAAACGTTCGAAGCCGGCGTCGTCCTGCTCGGGACCGAGGTCAAGGCGATCCGCGAGGGCCGGGTGAACCTCCGTGACAGCTTCGGCCGCGTCGAGGGTGGAGAAGTGTACGTCCTCAACATCCACGTGAGTCCGTACAGCCACCGCGGGTACGCGGACCACGAGCCGTTGCGACGCCGGAAGCTGCTGCTGCACCGGCAGGAGATCCGCAAGCTGATTGGCAAGACGACCGAGCGGGGGATGACGCTCGTGCCGCTTCGGCTCTATTTCAAGAACGGGCGCGTGAAGATTGCGATCGGCCTGGCAAAGGGCAAGAAAGAATACGACCGCCGCGAGACGATCAAACGCCGGGAGACCGACCGCGAGACGCGGGCCGCGATCAAAGAGAGGCAGCGGTAGTGGAACCTCCCGCGTTCCTGGGGCGTGGACCCCGCGCGATCGCGATCGTCGGCCGCGTGCTGCTGGTTGCGCTGGCGATTCTGGCGGTGTGGCCCATGCGCACCTACCTGTCGCTCAGCGGCGTGTCGTGGACGGCGGCTCTGCTCGTCCTCGTGCTGGTCCTCGCCGCGTTGCGCCCCGCCGACGCCCTGCTGGTCGCCATCGCCCTCGCGCCGCTGGCGATTCCCCTCGGAACAATCCTCCGCTCGCCGTCGAGCCTCGGCACGCCGCTCGTCCGGGCGTGCCTCGTGGGCTGCCTCGTGCATCTGGCTGTACGTCCCCACGGCCGCCTGGCGGAAGGCCCCCGCAGCCTGATGCGACCCGCAGCCGTGCTGGCCGCCGTCTACCTCGCATCGTGCGCCGTCCAACTGATCGTCCTGCAGGTGTCCACCGACGACGGGTGGCCGTTCCTCCAGTTGGTGGCGGCCACCGCCTGCCTCCACTACTTTCTCGACTGGGCGCCGCTCCACCCCATCCTTGCCGCGGGAATCTTCCCGCTCGACTGTCTTGGGTTGTTCGCGGCGGCGATGGTTCTCGGGCATCGGAGTCCGCCCGTCGGCCGACGGTTGCTGGTGGCCACGGCCGTGGGGGCGGCGGGCCTGGCTGCCCTGAGCCTCATCGAGTTTCTCAGACTGGCGCTGGCGGGCGGATCGTTCTGGAGCACGTTGGGGAGCCAGTGGGCGACGGTGCGGATCAGCCCTGCATTTCCGGACGTCAACGCCGCCGGATCCTACCTGGCCCTCGCCCTGCCGATCGTGGCCGGTCTGGCGTGGCGCGACGATGGCGTTCGACGCCGGTGGCTGCTGGTGGCCGCGCTCGTCGCGGCCGGCCTGTGGCTGGCCGGATCCCGCGCCGCCGTTGCGTCCGCGACCCTGGTTCTGCTGCTGATGGTTCTGGGTGGCCGACGCACGCGAACCAGCGTCGCCCTCCTGCTCGCAGGGGCCGTACTGATGGCGGTGGCTGTGTACGGGCTCCGCCCCACGCTCGCCGCCTGGTTCGATCCGCCCGCCAGCACCCAGCGTTCTCTGCGCGTGGCCTTCAACGTACGGGCGGAGATGGCGAGGACGGCGTTCCGGATGGTCGAGGACCACCCTGCGTTCGGGGTCGGAGCCGGCGCGTTCTATCGGCGTTCGAGCGAGTACATCACACCCTGGATCCACGAGCGGGTCAACGCCGAAAACGCGCACAACAACTTCCTGCAGGTGGTGGCGGAACTCGGTCTCGTCGGAACCGTTCCGTTCGTCTGGCTCTTCGTGGCGATCGGATCTCGCGCGAGACAGTTCCTGAGGCGCCATCGGGCGAGCGGTGCGGTCATCGGTGCGATCGGTGGGCTGGTGGCGTTCGCGCTGACGTGCCTGACCGGGCACCCGCTCCTCATTCAACCCGTCGCACTGGCGTTCTGGGCGGCGGTCGGCGCGGTGGCCGGGATCGTCACGTCCGATGAGGAACCGGCCGAGCCGGCGGTACCGGCCCGATCTGACGCGGGGCGGGTTCGCTGGTCCGCGATCGTCGCCACGAGCAGCGTCGTGCTGCTGGTCGCGTCGGTTCCCTGGCGCGGTGAAGTGGCACTGGCAGGCGCCGATCTTCGCGACGCCGCCATCGGCTTCTCCAGATGGGAGCGGCACCAGGACGGCACGACGTTCCGTTACATGAAGGAGCACGCGCAGTTCTTCGTGCCGGCCGGCATCGCTGCGCTGAGGCTGCCCGTTCGAATCGATCCCGGCCGGTCATCCGGGGCCAACATCGAGATACGCATCGACGATCGCCCTCCGGATCGCGTGCACGTCGAGGGCGAGCAGTGGACGCGCGTCATGATCGGATTCGACCGGGACAGGACTGGCCGGCGCTATCGCCGCGTGCGGCTCGAGGTCCCGAACGGGCCGGTCCGCATCCTCGTCGGACGGCCCGAAGAACTGCGGCCGGGGACACGGCCGGTTCCGTGAAGAAGGCAGGCTGACTAGCGCAGCTTGATGCCCGACTCGTTCGTCCCGCCAATCCAGGTCACCGTCGGGCTGTCCCAATACATCGAACGCTCGACGGCAATCGGCACCGCGTTGGTCGATTCGAGCATGGCACCGAACATCTCGCCGGAGGCCAGCCCCAGTTCGCGGGACATCACCGTCACGCGGGAGTTGGCCGCCACCGTCCGCTGGAGCACGATCGGCGGCTGATTGTCGCGCACCACCGTGATGGTCACCGTCGCGCCCTGGCTGTTCGGGTTGGCCATCACGATGAAGCTCAGCGTGTTGTAGGTGCCGCCGTCCTCACCCTCGGCCAGCGCCCACTTGGTGCCGAGTTCGGAGACGCCTGCCGAGTTGTGTCCCTCGTGCCACTGCCGGCCGGGCCAATACATCGACCGCTCGGCCACGACGGGCAGCGTGGAGGCGATCGAGGCGCTGACGTCGGTGTTCCCGAGGCCGGGGACGTCGTTGACCCGGATGGTCGTCCGGCTTTCGGGCGCGAGTTGGTAGACCTGGGTGATGACGTCGCCCACCGGGCGGAGGTAGCGAATTGTCACCGCGGCCGCCGACAGGTTGGGGTTGGACAGGAGGATGTACTCGGTGAACACCGAGTCGGCGCGCCCTTCGGCGAGGAACCACTGCGTGGATGGGGCCTCGACGCCGGTGGAATCCGTGCCGCCCTTCCACCACTGGCTCTTCGTGCTGAAATACATCGACCGCTCGGCCACGATCGGCGCCGAGGCGTGCACGGTCATCGCGAATGCCTGGCTGCCGAGGCCCGGCACGTTGTTCGTGTAGATGGTCTGCCGGCGGTTTGCGGGCACCACGTAGACGTCGCGCAGTGTCTTGCCGCTGGCCAGGTAGTAGAGGACTTCGACGTTGACATCGGTCGCGTTGCCGTTGGCCAGCAGCAGGTAGGTGTCGAAGCCGTGAGCGTCGCCGTCCGCGAAGTACCACGAGGTCGAAGCCCTGGACACCGCCTTGCCGGTGTGGCCCGCGTTCATCTGCTTCGCGCCGCCCCAGGTCATCGTTCGCTCCACCACGACGCCGCCGCGCTGGGTGGTGACTTCAGCCGACATCGACGTGTTCTCGAGGCCGGGGATCTCGTTCACGCGGATGGTGCGGCGGCTCAGGCCGGGAATCGAGTACTTCTGGATGATCGGCGCGGCGCCCTGGCGGAGGAACTTGACGGTGACTTCGGCGGTGTCGATGCCGGGGTTCGCGATCGCGATGCGCGCCTTGAAGAAGCCGGTGCAGCCTTCGGCGAGGAACCAGGTGTTCGGAAGGGTCGGGTCGGTTCCCGCGGTGAACTCGTCCTGGTTGGTCACGCCGTCGCCATCGTCATCGGCTGCCATGTTCGTGATGCCGAAACGCGCCATCCACGCGCTCTCCGTCTCGCCCGACGGGCTGAGCCGCGGCATGGTGACCGCCACCTCGGCGGACATCGGGCTCGACAGGCCGTCGATGCTCGTCGCCTGCACCGCGAAGTAGTAGGTCTGTCCGGCCATGAGGTCGCTGACCGTCCGGGACGTCACGTTCCCAACCGCCGCGCTGGAGGTGTAGACACCCGACTGGGTGCCCCAGTACACCGTGTAGCCGGCGATGTCCGGTTCGGCGTTCGGATCCCAACTGATGGTCACCGACCCGGCTTCCAATCGGCCGGCCAGCAGAACCAGGAGCGCGAGGAGGATATATGAGCGGGTAGTTTTGAACATGGCGGCTTCGCTTCTCTGGCCGCCATAGGGGCAAGGCTGGTACCGGTGGTGCTGAAGGCGAACACCACGCGAACCAAGGTTGTTTTCCCAATTGTTCCAAGCTGTTCTCCCGGGTGCCAGCAACCGCTCGCGAGTACGCCGTTACGATTTCGTAATCAAGATTGCGGTCTTGTCGGGCCGGCGGATCCGACGATCAGGGGAGCGGCGGTCTGGCCAATCTGGGATGTGGCGTGTACCATGTAACGGTTTTCGGCCCGCTCGATCGCCCCCTGGCGTGGCCGCTGGACTCCTGATCGAACGAATTCATACTCAACGAGACTCGGAGTTGGACTCATGTCATCGGTTGTAACCAGGGTTCCTCTGCTCGATCTTCAGCCGCAGTACCTCCCGATTCGGGACGCGGTGCTGGCGGCCATCACGCGAGTCTGCGACAGTCAGCGGTTCATCATGGGGCCTGAGGTGGAAGGGCTCGAGCGCGAACTGGCGGAGATGCTCGGCGTTCGCGAGGCGATTGGTGTCTCGTCGGGGACCGACGCGTTGCTCGCCGCGATGATGGCGCTCGGCATCGGTGCGGGAGACGAGGTCATTACCAGCACCTATTCGTTCTTCGCGACGGCGGGCTGCATCGTCCGGCTCGGTGCACGTCCCGTGCTCGTGGACATCGATCCGGTCACGTACAACATCGATCCCGTGGCGATGTCCGCGGCCCTGACGGCTCGGACGAAGGCGGTCATCCCGGTGCATCTCTACGGTTGCAGCGCGGACATGACCCCGATCCTCGAGGCGGCATCACGCGCCGGCGTGGCCGTGATCGAGGACGCCGCACAGGCCATTGGCACGCGCTATCGCGGCAAGGCCGTGGGCGGGCTGGGGACGCTTGGCTGCTTCTCGTTCTTTCCGAGCAAGAACCTCGGCGCGTTCGGTGACGGCGGGCTGGTGACAACCGACGACAGCGCCCTCGCGCACCGTGTGCGACTCGTGCGGAATCACGGGGCGGAGCCGAAGTACTACCACCAGTTCGTTGGCGCGAATTTCCGGCTGGATGCGCTCCAGGCTGCGGTTCTGCGGGTGAAGCTGCCGCACCTGGCGGCATGGACGGACGCACGTCGCCGGAATGCGGCGCGCTACCGGGAACTGCTGCAACCGCTCGCGAGCCAGGGCCGGCTCGTCCTTCCCGTGGAACCCGTGGGGCTCTTCCACATCTACAACCAGTTCGTGATCCGCGTGCAGGATCGCGACCTCGTGCGCGCCGCGCTCGACAAGCGCGGCATCGGCACCGAGGTCTACTACCCGGTGCCATTTCATCTGCAGGAGTGTTTTGCGTTCCTCGGGCACAAGAGGGGCGCCTTCCCGCAGGCCGAGGAGGCTGCCGACCACACGATGGCACTGCCGATCTACGGTGAGTTGACCGACGATCAGCTTCGTTACGTGGCCGCCTCGATCACCGACATCCTGAAGTAGGAACACCAATAATCATGGCCGTCCGAACCGCAGACATCACGCCGACCACGTCCCCGCGATCATCATGGGTGCCGAGCACCACGACTCAGATCTTCATCGGCCTCGTCATTGGCATTGCGATCGGCATCGCCTGGCCCGGCAAGGAGGGATACGCGGCGCAGATCAAGCCGCTGGCCGACATGTTCCTGCGGATGATCAAGATGATCATCGCGCCGCTGCTGTTCTCGACGCTGGTGGTCGGGATTGCCGGCACGGGCGATCTCAAGGCGATGGGTCGCATCGGCCTGAAGGCGCTCATCTACTTCGAGGTGGCGACGACGATCGCGCTGTTCCTGGGGCTGGCGCTCGTGAACATCGTGCGGCCGGCGGCCGGGGTTCCCACCATCGGCACCGGGGCCGATCTGGCCGCCCTGGCGGCGCGGCCCCAGACCGCGTGGGAGATCCTGGTGCACCTCTTCCCGACGTCGGTCATCGACGCCATGGCCCGCGGTGACATCCTGCAGGTCGTGGTCTTCTCGATCTTCTTCGGCGTGGCGCTGGCGGCGGTCGGCGACAGAGGCCGTCCGGTCGTCGAGGTCCTCGACAGCACGGCCCAGGTGATGTTCACGTTCACCGGCTACGTCATGAAGTTCGCGCCGATTGGCGTCATGGCGGCCATCGCCGCCACCGTCGGCACGATGGGTCTGGGCATCCTCGTCACGCTCGGCAAGCTAATCCTCCTGATGTACGGCGGCCTCCTGATGTTCGCGCTCATCGTGGTCGGCGGAGTGTCGATCCTGATCCGGGTGCCGTTCTTCACGTTCGTTCGAGCGATCCGGGAACCCTTCCTCATCGCGTTCACGACGGCCAGTTCGGAGGCGGCGTTGCCCAAGGCGCTCGAGATCATGGAGCGCTTCGGCTGCCCAAAGAACATCGTCGGGCTGGTGCTTCCAACCGGGTACAGCTTCAACCTGGATGGAACCACGCTCTATCTCTCGCTGGCCAGCGTGTTCGTCGCGCAACTGGCGGGTCTCGACATGTCGTTCGGCCAGCAGATTGTGATGATGTTGACGCTCATGCTGACGAGCAAGGGCGTGGCGGGCGTCCCGCGCGCCGCGCTCGTCGTGCTCACAGCCACGCTGACCTCTTTCAACCTTCCGATCCAGGGTGCGGCGATCCTGCTCGGCATCGACCAGATCATGGACATGGGCCGTACCGCGGTGAACGTGATGGGGAACTGCATCGCGACGGCCGTGGTGTCCCGCTGGGAGGGCGTGTTCGACGACGCGAAGATGCGCGAGTTTGCGAGGAAGGCGGCGTAGAACGTCGATGAGGATCCTGGTGGCCGGGGCGGCCGGGCAACTCGGGGCGACGATGCTGGAGTCGTTGGCGGGGCGCCACGACGTGATCGCCACGACGCTGCGTGAGCTGGACATTCGCGACCACCGTGCGGTGACCGCTGCGGTACGGGAGGCGCGCCCGGCCGCGGTGATCAACTGCACGGCGTTCACCGACGTGGACCGCGCGGAGGACGAACCGGTCGAAGCCCTCGACGTCAACGCGTTTGGGGTGCGCGCGCTGGCCCTGGCGGCGCGTGACGCGGGCGCAGCCTTCGTGCACTTCAGCACCGACTTCGTGTTCGACGGCGCCGGGACTCGGCCCTACACCGAAGACGATCTCCCCAATCCGCGGAGCGCGTACGCGTGCTCGAAACTGATCGGCGAGTGGTTCGCGCGGGACGCCGGCCGCCACTACGTTCTGCGAGTCGAGAGCCTCTTCGGTGCTCCCACGGCGCCCGGCGCGCCTCGACGCTCGAGCGTGGACGTGATCGTGGACTCCATCCTCGCCGGACGCGAGGCGCGGGTCTTCGTCGATCGCACGGTGTCCCCGAGCTACACCCGCGATGTCGCTGCCGCGACCGCCCTGTTGATCGAGCGCGAGGCTCCTTCCGGCCTCTATCACTGCGTCAATTCGGGGCACTGTACGTGGCACGAACTCGGTCTGGAGGTTGGGCGACAGGTGGGGGTGGAGGCCCGTCTGGCGCCGGTCCGGATGGCTGACGTGAAACTTCGTGCCGCCCGTCCGATCTACTGTGCGCTCGACAACCGAAAGCTGGCGCAGGCGGGAATGCCGATGCCGACATGGCAGGATGCGCTCGCGCGTCACCTGTCCGAGCGGACGAAGCGTCCTTGACCCCCCGTCGGCCGCACCATAGAATTCCAGTGTTTCGACCGTTTCTGTTGCAAGGATCGTGCTATGGCCAAGCGTGCGCTCATCACCGGCATCACCGGGCAGGACGGGTCGTACCTCGCCGAACTGCTGCTCGAGAAGGGCTACGAGGTCACCGGCATCGTCCGCCGTGCGAGCGCGCCGAACCTGTGGCGAATAGAGCACCTGCTCGACCGCGTCACGCTGCGGCCGGCCGACCTCCTCGATCAGTTGTCGCTGATGCGCGTGCTGAGCGACGTCCAGCCCGACGAACTGTACAACCTGGCCGCCATGTCGTTCGTGCCGGCGAGCTGGGACCAGCCGATGCTGACCGGCGAGTTCAACTCGCAGGGTGTCACGCGCGTGCTCGAGGCCGTTCGCCAGGTGAGTCCGAAGGTCCGTCTGTATCAGGCTTCGTCGAGCGAGATGTTCGGCAAGGTCCGCGAGGTTCCGCAGACCGAGTTGACCCCGTTCTATCCCCGCAGCCCCTACGGGGTGTCGAAGGCGTTCGGCCACTACATCACCGTCAACTACCGGGAGAGCTACAACCTGTACGCCTGCTCCGGCATCCTGTTCAACCACGAATCGCCGCGGCGTGGTCTGGAGTTCGTGACGCGGAAGGTGACCGACGGGGCTGCGCGGATCAAGCTGGGACTGGCCGACTCGCTCCCGCTCGGCAACCTCGACGCCTGCCGTGACTGGGGGTTCGCCGGCGACTACGTTCGCGCGATGTGGTTGATGCTCCAGCAGGACGAGCCGGACGACTACGTCGTCGCCAGCGGGATTGCGCACTCGGTGCGCGATCTGGTCGACGTCGCCTTCTCCCGCGTCGGTCTCGACTGGACCACGCACGTGAAGGTCGATGCAGCACTGCTGCGTCCGGCCGAAGTGGACCACCTGATCGGGGACCCGACCAAGGCCAGGACGAAGCTGGGCTGGAAGCCGACGGTGGACTTCAAAGACCTCATCGAGATGATGGTCGATGCGGATCTGAAACGTCTGGCGGCGTCGGACAGCCAGCGCACACGGTTCTCGTCTCTGTAGCCCTCGCGCCTCAATGACGCACGGAGCCGGTTCCGCCCATCGTCCGCCGACCCACGACGGCCCGTTGCTGGCGCGCAACGCGACGCTGAACCTCCTCGGCCAGGTGGCGCCCGCTCTGGCCGCTCTCGTCTCGCTGCCGGTGTTGGCGCGTCTCCATACGCGAGAGGTCCTCGGCCTCCTCACGCTCTCCTGGGTCATCGTGGGCTACTTCGGTCTCTTCGACCTCGGCCTCTCGCGGGCGCTGACCCAACTCGTCGCGGCCCGCCTCGGGGCCGGCCGGCGGGAACCGATCCCTGGGCTGATCTGGACGGCCTCCCTGTCTCTGGCCGGGGTCGGCGCGGCGGGGGGCCTGCTCATGCTGGCCTCGTCGAACTGGATCGTCACCTCGGCACTCCACATCTCGCCGCTCCTGGTGGGCGACGCCAGGCTCGCTGTCCAGTTGATCGCCGTATCGCTGCCGTTCGTCACGGTCTCGTCCGGGCTGCGCGGCGTGCTCGAGGCGTACCAACGCTTCGACTTGGTGTCGCTCGTGCGATCCCCGTCCAGCGGCCTGATGTATCTGGGTCCGGCGGCCGCCGCGATGTTCTCCCGGTCGCTGGCGCTCGCCGTCGCCGTGCTCGTCGTCGTTCGCATCGCGGCGTGCGGGGCCTACGTGCTGTGCGCGCTTCGCGTCGAACCGGCGCTCCGCGACGGCATCCGGCCTTCGGCCAGCGGCTGGCGGGAACTGGCCGGCTCAGGGGCGTGGCTCATGGTGGCCAACATCGGAAGCTCGGCTCTCGGCTACGTCGATCGGCTCGTCGTGGGCGCGGTCGTTCCGGCCGCGGCGCTGGCGTACTACGCGACGCCGCAGGAAGTGGTGACGAAAGTCCTGATCATTCCGGCGGCGATCAGTGGCGTGGTGTTTCCCGCGTTCAGCGCGGTTCCCGATTCGGAGCGCGACCGACTGGCGCGGTTGTTCGGTCGTTCGATCCGCTATTCGTTCCTGCTGCTGTTTCCCGTGACGCTGCTCATCGCGGCAGCCGCGCCCGAAGCCCTCACCCTGTGGGTGGGACGCGACTTTGCGGCGCAGGGGACCGTGCCGACGCAGTGGTTCTGTCTTGGCCTGCTGGCCAATGGACTGGCGTTGACCCCGTTCTCCTTCGTGCAGGCGCGTGGCGGCGCATCGACGGTTGCCTCTCTGCAGGTGTTGGAACTGCCGCTGTTCGTGGGCGCGATGTGGATGGTGACCGGTCGCTACGGTATCACCGGGGCGGCGGCCGTCTGGGCCCTTCGCGCGGCCGCCGATCTACTCATCCTCGCGATCGCGAGCCGCCTTCAGGTTCCCGAACTTCGTGGGATGGGGCGGAGTATCGCGGCCGGGTGTGTGGCGGTCCCGCTCGCCTTCCTCATCATCGGCGCGACAAGCCCGCTCACCGGTCGAATTGCGGCCGCGGCGACGGTATTGGGCGCCGTGGCCGTCGTGGCCATCGTGACCGCCGACCGCATGGAGCGGGACTGGGTCCACGGTGTGTGGTGCCGCGTGCGCGGGTTCGGACGGAGTCCGCGATGACGCCGTCGCTCGACATCGTCATCGTCAACTGGAACACCGGGAGACAACTGCGGGCTTGTCTCGATTCGATTGTGCGGACCAGCCGCCTGGGATATGTGCTGCGCCGGGTCATCGTGGTGGACAACGCGTCGAGCGATGGATCGTGTGACAGTCTGGAAGCGGAGGACCTGCCGCTTGTTGCGGTGCGCAACCTGACGAATCGAGGGTTCGCGGCCGCGTGCAATCAGGGCGCGCGCGGCTCGGACGCCGACTACCTGCTGTTTCTCAACCCGGATGTCGTGCTGTTCGAGCGCTCGCTCGAACGGCCACTGGCGTTTCTGGAGACATCGGCGGCCGGTCACGCCGGGATCTGCGGGATTCGACTGATCGACGAAGCCGGCACCCCCTGCATGTCGGCCGCGCGGTTTCCGTCTGCCAAGAGCTTCCTCATCGACGCGCTCGGCCTCTCGCGCTCGTGGCCGCGCCGGTTTCCGCCGACGATGCTGTGCCCCGACGAGAACGTCGGCTTACTGGAAGTCGATCAGGTGATCGGCGCGTTCTTCCTGATTCGCAGGCACCTGTTCGTGCAACTCGAGGGCTTCGACGAGCGCTTCTTCGTGTACTTCGAGGAACTCGATCTCTCACTTCGCGCCCGAAGGCTTGGGCACTCCTCCTGGGTGCTCACCGATGTGGCGGCGCGCCATCTGGGCGGGTTGTCCACGGGCCAGGTTCGCGCGAAACGGCTCTTCTATTCGCTGCGCAGCCGGCTGGTCTACGCGTCGAAACACTACAGCCGGGCGGGCCGTGCCCTGGTGACGGTGGCGACCGTCCTGGAACTGGGCCCGAGGTTGCTGCGCGCCGCGCTCCGCGCATCGGCCCGCGAGGCGCGGGAGACGCTCGTTGCCTATTGGTGGCTGGCGCCCGCCCTGGTCGCCTCGGCCTCACGGCGCGATGCATCCGGTCCGACCTCTCCTCGATCCGACGCGCCGGGTGGTTGACGCGCGCCGGCCGGCTCGAGGAACGCGTTCGCACACACGACGTAGAAGGGCAGGAACGCGACGAACCTGAATGACATGAGTGGCTGGAATCCGATCTCGAAGGCGGTGGTCACGAACCAGAGCCAGACAGCCGTCCGGCGGCTGCGGAGGTTCGTCCACAGGAATGCCAGCAGTCCTCCATAGATGCACGCGACCGCCGGGAACCCGCCCCGGAGCAGCGTGAGCACGATGCCGCAGTCCCCGAAGTAGAGCAGGTCGGAGTAGGCGAATCCGATGGGCGACAGGGGATGCTTGGCGATGAACGCGACGTCGCCAGCCAGCAGCCCATCTGCACCGAATCTCGCCCCGAACCCGCTCATGCGGTCGCCGACGAACAGCCCGCGGAGGACCACCAACGCCGAGTGCTGGCCTCCCAGCGCATGGACGGCGGCGAAGACCATGACCGCCGCCGTGATCGCTGCCAACGGGACACGGATCCGCGGCATCTTCTGCGCGGCCGCCCAGAGGACCTGCGGAACGGCCACGAGGAGAAACAAGCTGGACGTCGTGGAACTGACGGCAGCCAGGAGTGCCACGTAGGCCGCGGCGAGCGCGAGCCACCGCAGTTTCGGCTCGGCCCGGTACTGCAGCAGTGCGAGATAGAAGAGCAGGTAGTACATGAAACCAGCGAGCGAGTGCGTCGCGAAGATGCCCACCGGTTTCCCGAGCATGAACATGCCAGGAAGCAGGGCGCTGTAGTACTGCGTATAGAACAGGATCAAGAAATCGCTGATCAGTCGCACCTTGAACAGGAGCCCGAACCCGATGGCGATCGTGAGCGAGTGAACGATCGCGAGCACCATCGGACCGCTGCCCTCCAACCGCACCCGGCGCAGGTCCAGGCACAGCGTCAACGCGAGCGCCAGGAAGATGAACGGGACGCCCGGGCTGACCGTTGGTAGCGGCGTGAAGACAGTAGCCGTCGTCAGGAGGGCCATCAACACGAGCGAGTTGACGACCAGCGCGCGGCCGGCCAGCATGGCTGGCAGGGCCGCCAGCAGGCCCAGCAGCGTGGCCGTGCCGACGAGCGACAAGATCGTCAGCCACCGTGATGCCGACCCGCCGACCGAACTGGGGGAATAGAAGGCCACGAGCGCCAGGGTCAGAACTACCCCGAGACCCATGCGGCCGGCGCGGGCAGTGTCGATCCAGCGCGACGGGATGAGTTGTACTGCCCGATCGCGGCGTGTTCGCCGGGTGGCCCACCACATCATGATGGCGGCCAGGAGCCAGGCCAGCACGTTCACGACGGGACCGATACGGATCAAGCCGTCTTGCCGGTCCGGCCGCCGAGGCACCACCGAGGGGACCTCGACCCGCCTCGTCCATCGAATGCCGGGTGTCACGCGACCACCCCAACGGATCGCGCCTGCCTCCCAGTAGACGACCGACTCCGCCACGAACGGGACGGGCTCCGCGCCGACCGTTCCCGCGATCGACTCGAGGAACGCGGTGAACCGGCGCTCCCTGGCCGCGGGCGGCACGAAGCCGGCGGCCAACGTTCTCCGCGAGAACGGGGGAACGTTGGCCACGACCGTTCGCGCTCCAGCGCCGTCGTCGAAGATGAATGTTCCGCGGATCGACAGGCGTTCGGACGTCGGGTTCAGCACGGGGAAGAACAGCTGGAGACCGGGTTGGGTCGATGTCGTGCTGAACGCCCACCTCATCGACGTTTCACGGACGCCGGTGCCGACATGGCCACCCTCCCAGTTCGAGACGGTCCAATCCGCCGGGTCATTCGGTTTCCGTCCCCATTGGAACACCCGCGTCACGGTGACCGGCACGCCGTTGCCGCTGCGGACCGTGGTCGCGAACAGATGGTTGTCCATCGATTGGTTGGAGCCGGCCCGGATGATTACGCGCGAACGGGGCCCGACCGGAAACCACCGGTTGACATCGTACGGATCCGGGCGCGTGATGATTGGTCGGCCGCGTTCGATGTAGTACCTCAGTTGCACGTTCGCCGATCGAACGTCGCTCGGATTGGTGATGATGAAGTAGGTCTCCTGTTCGTCCGGGGCCATCGACCGTACGGAGCCCATCGCGAAGTACCACTCGAGGGCGGGCTCCGGTGGGGGCGGCTCGGGGATCGCCTGCCGGGCGCTGGCCCACGCGTTGCGTGTCCACGGCCAGAAACTGGTTCGTTCCGCGTGGACGAGGACATCGGACTCGATGTCGATGGCGAACGGGCGGCTGGCGAACTCAGACGTGTCGATATCCCAGGTCCTGCACCCCATGGGCAGATCGGCGCGCGTCCGCGGCGCGATGTTCACGAGCAGGGCCTTCTCGAACGCCGGCTCGTGGAGCGTTCGCAGGCGGACGCGCACGTGTGCCATGCCATCGGTGGGGTTGATGAGCTGTACCGCCTCGCCAGAGACAGTCGAGGGCCTCCTGCCGAGAACCGAACCGAGCGGTGTGGCATCGAGCCACCTCGGGCCCAGCGCCGCGAGCAGCAGGTTGACGGACGTCGCAGCTGGCGGCCGCCAATCGACGACCTGTTCGCTCAGGATGCGTTCGTTGTCGGGGCAGGGAGTGGTCGAGCCGGAATTCAGGCACTCCACCGTTACGGAGATCGGATCGAACGGGCGCACGAGTCCCGGTAGCAGAATCTCGAAGTCGAGATCGCGGTGCCCCGTGGCGGGTAGTTCAATCGTGCGGACGACGCGGATCGAGTCTCCCGCGTGCCCCGCAGCGGATCGGACGACGGCCGTCACGCGAGCGTCGACCGGTTCCGGGTTCGGGTTCGTCAGGCTCAGCAGGTGCACGAACGAGGGAGCCGGAACGACCGGATCGAGCCTCCATGCCCGGGACAGCGGCGCCAGCTGGGCGGATGCCAGACCGGCGCCACAGAGCATGGCCGCCAGCCACAGGCCGGCCCGAATCAGCCGGAGGACGGGCCGTACCGTTCGCGCGCGCGTCCGCCCGTGGTTGGATGGCATCTAGTGGCAGAGTAGTGACAAACTCGGAGAATTGGCAAAGAATACCTCACCAAGTGCTGTCACACAACACGGTCCAACCGGAGAGCGGTCTTGCGCGATCCGTCGCATCGTCGAACGCGTCGTCGGCAGCGCTCCGCACGCTGTTCATCGTACCTCAAGGCATCATGTCCGCGGGGCCGAGATACCGGGTCTTCCAGTTCCTCCCGCGATTCGAGCGAATGGGGCTGTCCCCGGTGGTTGCCGTCATGCAGGGCGCGAGGTCCACGCGGCGCTCGGTCCACAGCGCAAACCTCGCGCCGCCCGTGCGCGCCGCGCACCGGATTGTCCTCGGGTTTCAGCGTCACGTCTTCATGGCGCAGGTCTTGGCACGCTTCAGTGCCTTCGACCGCATCTTCGTCTACCGCCTTCCGATGCCCGCCTGGGCGGGCCGCTATCTGTCGCGACACAAGGCGCGGATCATCTTCGACTTCGACGATGCGATCGATCGGCCGGAGGACGAAGGCGCGCTCCACGCGTTGCGGGCACGCGTGTTGCGGCGAGGCCTCGAGACCGCCATCCGGAACTGTGCCGTCACAGTGACCTCCAATCAGCGGAACGCCAGCGTCGTGCGCGAGTTGGGCGGACGCGCGGTCGTCGTGCCGACGTGTGTCGACCTCGCTGCCGCGCGTTGCCGCGATCGGGAGACGCTCGGGACGCCACGTGCGGTGATCGGGTGGATGGGGTCTCCATCCACGGCACGCTACCTGTGTGAAATCGAAGAGCCGCTGGTGCGCGCGAGCAGCCAGCGACGGATGTGCATCCGTCTGGTCGGCGCCGGACGGAATCCGTTCGCGCGTCTGGCAGTCGACGTGCGCCCGTGGTCGCTCGACCGCGAGGCGGATGACATCTGCTCCTTCGACGTCGGTCTCATGCCGATGCCCGACACCGCATGGACCCGGGGCAAGGCGGCGCTCAAGGCGCTGCAATACGGGGCCGCGGGCGTGCCCACGGTTGCGTCGTGGACCGACACGAACGCCGAGATTCTGGGCGACGGCGATGGCGCGCTCCTCTGCCGCACCGCCGACGAGTGGTTCGCGGCGTTGTCGCGTGTGCTCGACGACGCCGCGTTTCGGGCGGCACATGCTGAGCGGGGGCGGGAGCGAGTAGCCGAGCGCTATTCGCTCGACATCATGGCGCCCCGGCTGTTCCGGGTGATCACCGACGCGGCCGGGATCGATCCGTGATGCCTTCGACGGGCGCGGCAATCCTCTATTTCGCCTCCGTCTACTGGGACGACCCGCTGATCGTCACGCAACAGGTCGCCATTCAGTTGGCCCGTCGCGGCCCGATCCTCTACGTCGAACCGCCTCCCTGCTCCGTCTACCTGCGGCAGCCCGCGCGAAATCGACGATGGTTGCGCGCCGGTCGAGCCCCGCGCCGCATCACGGACGGCTTGCACGTCTACACTCCGCCTCCCGTCCTGCCCTTCAAGACGCGCGTGGCCGTCTTCAACGCGGCCAGCCAGGCGTGGGTGACGCCGTTCGTTCGCCGCGCGATGCGCACCGTTGGCATCGACCGTCCCGTGCTGTTCACGTATCTCCCGCACCTGTACGCCTCCGTCGGCCGGTACGATGAACGACTCGTCTGCTACTACTGCATCGACAATATGGGGGCGCTGACCCGCGCCATCGACCCCGCCATCGTTGCCGGCTACGAGCGACGGCTCCTGGCGCGGACGGATGTTGCATTGACGACGTCGCGCGGGTTGGCCGAGAAACTCGGACCGCTGCATCGCCGGATCCAGGTCGTTCCGAGCGGCACCGACGCGGATCTCTACGCCCGCGCGCTGGACGCTGGCACCGTCGTCGCGCCGGAACTGACCGGCCTGCCCGGCCCGGTGATCGGCTTCAGCGGTGCGGTTGACTTCCGTCTCGATCAGGACCTGATCTCCGAGGCGGCACGCCGTCGCCCCTCGTGGTCGTTCGTGTTCGTCGGACCACGACGTACCTCGGTCGGCCGGCTCGCAGCGCACCCGAACATCCGATTCATTCCGCCGCAGCCGCAGTCGGCGTTGCCCGCCCTGTTCAAGGGATTCACCGTCGCTCTCATCCCGTACCGGCGCGGACCGCTCGTGGATTTCATCTATCCCACGAAGCTCAACGACTATCTTGCGGCAGGAGTGCCTGTCGTCTCGACGCATCTTCCGGAACTCGAAGGTGTCCCGAACGACATCGTCGAGCAGGTGGGTGACGTCGGGGAACTGCTTCTCGCCATCGAGCGAGCGATGCCGACGCGCGTCGATGAGGCGCACCGGGCGCGGCGTGTGGAGTTCGCGCGCTCCAACAGCTGGGAATGTCGCGCGCGTGCGATTGCCGCCGCCATCGACCGCGCGTTGGCGGGCTGACACCCCACGTGGAACTCGCACCTTCGGCCGCCAATCCACGAGGACTCCATGCCCGACCTGGCTGTTTCGAATCCCGACTCGAGGTCGTTCGACCCGGCCCGACGCCCTGCACCCGCGACGGAGCGTCGCAGGCATGAGCGCATCGGAGGGATCCGTCGCTCAGGGGGCCGACGAACGAGAGGAAGAATCATCATGGCGGTCGACGTCGGGATTCTGTCTGCCCTCTCTCCGATGATCATCGGCTGCAGCGCGGGCGGCACGGCGCCGGGGGGCAGCCGCGTCGACACGCCGGCGGTGGCCACTGCGTCGGGCGCGCCGCCAATGGTGTTCACCCGCTACGTGGACCAGACCGAGGGGGCCTTCCTGGTGATGGTTCCCAAGGGCTGGAGCATCAGCGGCGGCATGGTGCGCCTGAACCCGCTCAGTGCCTCAGGCGGCGTGGGCAATGCCACCGAGGCGAAGATCGATTTCGCCATTCAGCGCGAGCGCGAAGGGCGGGTGGCTATCCGCTGGCTGCCGAAGATCAACTACGCTCAGCCGTCGCCCTACAACGCCATGCTGGGCGGCAACTGGAACGGTATGCCCGTCGTGGCGATGCCGCGGCCCGCGGAATACCTGATGCGCATGCTCTTCCCGAGGCTGAGGCCCGGCGCGCAGAACGTCCAGGTGCTGGAGACGCAGGATCGGCCCGATGTCGTGGCCGCGCTGAACCAACTCCCTGTGGCGCGCACCATGCGCGCACAGGGTGCCCGCTATGTCGCGACGGCGTCCACCGTGCGGGTCGCCTACACCGAGGGCGGCATCCGCTATCAGGAACTGCTCTTCGTGGCGCTGGAGGGTTACCAGTACATGGGAGCCGCCCTGTGGGCCAATCCGTTCACCATCGTGGCGCGGGCTCCAGATGCCGAATACGCGAGCTATGGGAAGGTCGCCAAGGTGGTCATCAACTCCTTCGCCCTCAACCCCGGCTGGCTGCAGGCCGAGATGCAGGGCCAGATTCAACGCAGCCGGATCGTGGAGGACACGCTCCGCGACATCTCCCGGATCGACGCCGAGATCGCCCGCTCGCGTTCCGACACCATGTCCCGAATCAACCAGGACCAGTACCTCACGCTGACCAACCAGGAACGCTACGTGAATCCCCACACCGGCCGCGAGGAACTGGGCTCCAACGAATGGAAGCACCGGTGGCAGAACAGCGCGGGCGAGGTGATCTACGCCGACGACGGGAACTGGGATCCCAATCTCGACTCCAACCTGCGAGTGTCGGGATTCCAGCGCTCGCCGGTGAGGTCGCGCTGAGCGTGTCGGGCGGTGGACAGCCGCGCGCGACCGCTCGAACCGCGACGCGAGTGGGCTCTGGATACGGGGGCGGTCGATCGGCAACGCCCAGCGTCGGTCCGTCCGGCACGTCGGTCCGTCCGGCTTGACGCTGACTGGCGCGGTCCGTACTATAGGCTAGGCATTCTGACCGGCACACCTCCTGTCGGCCGATCCTCTCGCTGACGATTCACGGCAGCGTGAGCGGGTCGGTGCCTCCCCGCCGACAGTGTGACCTGGAGCGCCGAGACCCGACCGCCGGTCCGGCGGGTCCTTCAACGCTTCGAAGCTCACGATGCGCGTGGCAAACGTCATCACAAGGCTGAACATCGGCGGCGCCTCAGCACCGGTGATTTCGCTCGCGGTCGGCTTCCGGTCGAGGGGACACGACAGTCTGCTGATCGTCGGGACACCGGACCCAGGGGAGGGGACGCTCGAGGCAGAAGCCGCCAGGGCCGGCGCCCGCATCGTGAGGCTGCCCAGCCTTTGTCGGAGCCCGCACGTCGGCCGCGACGCGCTGGCGTTGTGGAGGCTCCAGGCGATTTTCGCCGACTTCGAGCCGGACGTGGTGGCGACGCACACCTCGAAGGCCGGCGTCATCGGTCGGTTGGCCGCGCGTTGGGCCGGGACGCGGGTGGTCGTCCACACTCATCACGGCAAGGGCTTCGATGTGTTTCCGCGCGGTTGGCGACGGACTTCCGTGCTGGCTATCGAGCGTCGGCTTGCCGGTCTGAGCGACCACATCGTCGTCAGTCCCAGGCAGCGGGACGAACTGGTCGACCTGGGTGTCGTACCGGCGCGGCGGTCGCGGGTGATTCGGTACGGGATCGATCTGAAACCGTTTGTTGCGGCGCCGGCAGCGGGCCAGCCCCTGCGCCGTGAACTCGGTGTGCCGGATGACGCCTTGCTGGTGGCCGTCGTCGGCCGCGTGGTCGCGATCAAGGGGCAGGATGTATTCCTGCGGGCGTGCGCGCGGTTCGTCGGGCGATGCCCGAGCGCCCGGGTCGTCCTGGTCGGGGACGGTGCGTTTCGGCCCGAGTGCGAACGGCTGTCACGAGAACTCGGTCTGGCAGACCGGGTGTTCTTTCTCGGCTGGCGTCGTGACATCCCGGCGATCATGCACTCGGTCGATGTCGTGGCGCTCCCGACGGTGCGGGAGTTCGAGGGCACGCCGGTCGCGCTGATCGAGGCGCTCGCCGCCGCCCGCGCGGTCGTGGCGAGCGATGTGGGTGGTGTGGCCGATCTCGTCGAGCACGGTGTGACCGGCCTGCTCGTCCCGGCCGGCAGGCCCGAGGCGCTCGCCGCGGCCATCGAGCACCTGCTCGGCCACCCACGGGCGCGTACGGCGATGGGCGAGGCCGGACGCTGCCGCGCCAGCGAGTGGCATTCGCTCGAACACATGGTGAATGAAACCGAGCAGTACTATCGTGAGCTCCTGGAGGCAGCCGATTAGATGTCGATGATTGCCGTGACGGCCCTGGCGTTCGCGTTTGCCGTGTCGGTGGGGCTCACGGTCCTCGTGCGTTTCGTCGCGAGACGACGTGGGTTCGTGGCGCATCCGCGAGCCGACCGCTGGCACCGCCGCCCGACAGCGCTGCTCGGCGGCATCGCCATCGCGCTCGGATTCGCCGTGCCGGTCCTGTCGTTCGGGCAGATCCACGACGTCGGCCCGATTGTCGGCTTGTCGCTGCTCGTGGCCGGGCTGGGCCTCATCGACGATCTGTTTCGGCTCGGTCCGGGGACCAAGCTCGTGTCCCAGACGGTCATCGCGGCCGCCGCCCTGTTCCTCGGGTATCGCCTCGGCTGGACCGGTTCGTTGACGGTGGACTCGCTCCTGACGGTGGTCTGGCTCGTCGGGTTGGCCAACGCGTTCAATCTCCTCGACAACATGGATGGTCTTGCCGCCGGCGTCGCGGCGATCGGCGCCGCGGGCTATCTCGTTCTCGCGGTCACGAGCGGCACGCCCGCGGACGTCGTGATGCTGAGCGCGCTCGTCGGTGCGACGCTCGGCTTCCTCGTGTTCAACGTCCACCCGGCGTCGATCTTCATGGGCGACACAGGGAGCCTGTTCCTCGGCTTCACGGTTGCGCTCCTCGCGACGAGACTGGGTCCGGGTCTCGGCGCGGGAGGCGCGTCGGCGATCATCGTGCCGGTGGCTGTGCTGTCCGTACCGATCTTCGACACGACGCTCGTCACCTTCATCCGCAGTCTGGCCGGCCGTCCCATTTCCGCCGGAGGGCGCGATCACTCGTCACACCGGCTCGTGGCCCTCGGTCTGCCGGAACAGAGAGCCGTGCTCGTGCTCTATGGCTGCGCGGCCGCGGCGGCGGTCGCAGGACTGTCGGGGTTCTACCTCGACGTGACGCACGCCAACATCCTGCTGGGCCTCTTCACGGTCGGCCTGGCCTTCTTCGGCGTCGAACTGGCGCACGTGCGGGTCTACAACCCTGCGGATTTGGTGAACGGGCCGAGACACGGTGTGGTACTGGTCCTGAAGACATTCAACTCATCGCTGCACTTCCTCGACGTCCTGCTCGACATCTGCATCACGACGCTGGCCTACTACACGGCATATCGTGTCCGGTTCAGGGATCCCGCATTCGTCCTGTATTTCCCGCTCTTCCTTCACTCGCTGCCCCTCGTCGTGGCCACGACTGTCGCATCGCTCTGGGCGGTGGGGGCGTACCGCGGGCGGTGGCGGCACTTCGGTCTGCGTGACGCCGCCGTGCTGGTGAGGGGCACCGCCCTTGCCGCGTTCGCGTCGGTGACGGCCGTCTCGTACCTCTACCGGTTCGAGCGGTACTCGCGTGGCGTCTTCGTGATCTCCGCGGTGCTCACGCTGATCCTGCTGTCTGTCGGACGGGCGTCCTTCGCCTGGGTACACCGGCTCGCGCGCCGCGTCCGCCGCGCGAGGGAACGGGTCGTTCTGTACGGCGCCGGCGCAACGGGTGAGGCCGCGTTGCGGGAGGCGCGATCCGGCCGGGCGGCGCTCGACGTGGTCGGCGTGATGGACGACGCATCGGACGGTCGGGAACGACGCCTGCAGGGCGTTCGCATGTTGGGCGGGTTCGACGCGTTGATTGAGACCGTCGGGCGGCAGGGTGTGGATGGCGTGATCCTCGCCACGTCGCGGCTCGACGCCGCCAGGCTCGAGATTCTCTGCGCCGCGTGCGCCGAACGTGATGTTTTCCTGCTGAGATACCGGTCAGGTTTCGAGAGCATCCTGACCGATGGTCATGAGACCGGCCCGACCGGAAGAGAACCCGGCGAGAATTCCGACGAGGTGTCCGTTGGCGCTCCTTCGTGATTGGTCTGCGCGCGTGGCGCGCCTCGTGCTCGTGCTCTGGCTGTGGCCCAGTCCCGCCGTTGCCGCTGCTGTCGCGGAACCTGGCGCGCGCTCCGACGCGACCGCATCGGGCCGGCAGCGCCCGGACCTCGTGCTGATCCTGGTCGACGCCCTCCGGGCGGACCGTCTCTCTGTCTCCGGCTACGGCCGGCCGACCACGCCACGCCTCGATCGGCGGCGGTCGGAGCTGCGCTGGTTCACCGACGCGGTCACGCACGCGACGCACACCGTTCCATCTGTCGCCTCGCTCTTCGTGGGTGTTCCGCCCCGGCTCCACAAGATCCAGTGGGACCCCCGGACCAGGTCCTTTCCGCCGAACGGGCAGCATCCGCGGCTCGAGACGTCGCTCCCAACGCTGCCCGAGGTGCTGAGTGCCGCTGGCTACGACACGCGGGCCTTCGTGGGCAATCCCTGGATCACCGAGGAGAACCGCTTCAACCGCGGATTCGGGGTCTTCGAAGGCTGGCGTGCATGGGATCGGGACGGGACGAACGACGACAAGGCGATCCTCGAGACTGTCGCCTCAGTGCTCGAGGCGTCGTCCGAACGCCCTCGGTTCGTGTACGCCCACCTGATGAGCGTGCACAGTCCGTACGACAAGGGGCACCGCGAGCTGGTGCGCGAGATGGGCGTGGACCGCTTCGTGAACGGCCTGAGGGAGGCATCACCGCGTGATATCACCTTCATGAGCGATGTCTACGACTCCGATGTGCTCTACGTGGACGGCCTCGTGGGCGGGCTGCTCGACGCGCTCTCGGCTCGCGCCGGGTCACGTCCGGTGGCCGTGTGCGTGTTCGGCGACCATGGTGAGGAGTTCCACGAGCACGGAGGGTTCGGGCACAATACGACCCTCTTCCAGGAGCTCGTCCAGGTGCCCGTTCTCTTCTGGGGACCGGGCCTGGTGGACCGAACGGGGCCGTCGGACTACCCGTTCGAGCTCATCGACGTGCGGCGGATCTTCACCGCGCTGGCCGGCGTGTCGGACGACGCGGCCGTGGGGCTCGTCTCCTCCGTGCTGCCGGCGCCGCCGACCCCGGGCGAGCGGCTTCGCGCGATCGAGCTGGACGCGCAGAAGGCGCTCTATCTCCGGCCATGGAAGTACATCGTGACGCGGGAACCCTTCGAGGAGCGGCTCTACAACCTGGCGGTGGACGGGACGGAACGCGTGAACCGCGTCGTCGTGGACGCCGAGATGGCGGCGAAGCTTCGTACGATCGCTCAGCGCCTGTGGCCGGAACTTCCCTACCCGGCCGTCGATCCCGCCGCGCCGTCCCTGTTCGTGCGGCTGGCGTGCGTGTCCGGCGTGGTGAGCGTTGTGATCCTTCTGGTCCTCCTTCGTCGGCTCTAGCGCCGAACGGCCCGAAATCACTCGGGGAACGGTTGTCGGCCCCGGTTGCGTACATCCCGCCATCCATCGATCACACCCCGGATGAGCGCCCTGGCGAGAGACAGCCGGCCCTCGAGGCTCGCCCGCAAGACGCGGAACGACACGTCCGCGCACTCGTAGGCCAGGAACGCCGCGTAGACGGGTCGGCCGCGCTTGAACTTCCGCACGAATCGGTGACGGTTCCTGACGAAGTAGTACATCGCCAGAGGGGCGGCCGGGCCACCCGTCGCGCTGCTCTCACGATGGCGGACGACGGCGCCGGGTGCGATCCACAGTTCCCAGCCGGCGGCCCGGGCGCGGACGGCGAAATCCATGTCCTCGCAGTAGAGGAAATAGTCGTCGTCCAGGTACCCCACGTCCTCGACGGCCGACCGGGGCAACAGCAGGCAGGATCCACTCAGCGCATCCACGCGAACGTCGCCGGACGGTGGAGCGGTGTGCAACCGACCCGTTGTCCGTCCACGCCACCACGAAATCGACGGCCCGCAACCCCTGAACGTCGCCGCGGTGTCCTCCGGCACGAGTCGGGGACCGATCAAGGCCCGGGGATGGCGCTGGCTGGCGGCGAGGAGGGTCGCAATCGCCCCGGGCTCGACGAAGGCATCCGGATTCAGCAAGAGGATTGCGTCACACACGGCGTGTAGGCACCAGCGGATCCCCGCGTTGGCGCCGCCCGTGAAGCCGAGATTCTCGGCGTGCCTGATCAGCGTGACCTGCGGATATCGGGCCTCGATGGTGTCGGCGGAACCGTCAGTCGACGCATTGTCGACCACGACCACCGCCGTAGGCGGCGCGGTGGAACGGAGCAGCGAGTCGAGGCATGCGGTGATGTAGCGGAGTCCGTTGAAGTTGACGATGACGACGCTGGCGCGCGGTGTGGGTGCGGTCGGGAGCCGGCTCATTCGGCGGGCTATCGATCGGATTGGCCCCGCCGGGCGATGGCCTGGACGGCGAGCATCAGCGCCATCCGCGCGTACAGTACGGCGCCAGCCACCGGCAGCGAGACCATCCGGAAGCGCGCCGCACGGTGCTTGACGAAGTACCGGTAGGCGCTGCGATGGAACGCGCGGATGGACAGCCCTGGCGCGTGGCGGCGGCTACGGCCGATACCGTGCGTCACGACCGCGGACGGGAGGTACACAACGCGCCAGCCGGCTTCCTTCAGCCGCTTGCACAAGTCCGCGTCTTCCCAGTAGAGGAAGAACTGCTCGTCCATGCCGCCGATCGTCTCGAAGGCGTGCGCGTTGACCGCCATGCACGTGCCAGCCACCCAGTCGACGTCGATCGGGCCCGCCGTCGAGGCGTCGGCCAGCAGGTCGTGCCTCGACAGGGGATTGTCCGGCCAGATCCGTGTGATGAGTGACGTACGACCCGCCAGGCCGGTCAGCATCGTCGGGAAGCGGCGAGCGGACCGTTGCACGGTGCCGCCGGGGGTCTGCACGCGCGCCCCGACGACCGCGGTATCGGCGTGCATCTCCAGGTAGTCAACCATCTGCTGTACCGAGCCCGGCTGGATGACGGTGTCCGGATTGAGGATCAGCAGGTGCCGTCCCTTGGCGACCCGCGCCCCGGCGTTGACCCCGGCCGAAAACCCAGGGTTCCTGTCGGTTGCGAACAACCGGATACGAGGATAGCGGGCGCGGACACGTTCGAGGTCAGGCTCCGACGAAGCGTGATCGATGACGACCACCTCCGCCCCGAGCTTCCCGTCGCTCGTGAGCGACGCGAGGCAGGCTTCCAGTTCGGCGTACGACTTGTAGTTGACAATGACGATCGAGACCAGTGGCGCCCGGTCAGCCGCCGCGGGGCCTGGCGTCACCGTGTCACCCGCATTTCCGTCAATGAGCGCTCCGGTCGGTCCCATTCGTCTCCACTCGTCCTCGGCTGAATGATACTGGAGGCGTCGGACGGTCACAACGGTATAGGTGATGGCGCGGTTTCAGACGCCCACCGGAGCCGGTCAGGAGACGACCTGCCTGAGGACCAGATCGAGACTGCCGATCGCCACGTCGACCCGCAGCTTGATCGGGATCCGCCGTTCGTCGGCCGAGATCCACACCGTCATCCTGCCGCCGACCGGGTGCCCCTGCTCGTCGAGGACGGTGGGCGTCACCCGCAGGGCAGTGACCGTGCCTGCCGGCGTCGTCACCGGCTCCGCGGTTCCAATGCCGAACGTCACGCGGTAGGTGGTGCCGCCGTCACACACCGGCATGGTCAGCCGCGACTGCGGCGCGAGCGGAACCGATCGCAGGGCGTACACCGCCGACAGGGCATCCTGCGTGTGGCGCGGAATCGCCACGACGGACTTGACGTTCGTAGTCGTCTGCACTTCGTATTCGGCCCGGTGGCCCAGATGGTCGAACCGGGTGATCCGCAGGCGGTGCCGTGCGCCCTCCTGGCTGTAGATCGAGCCCCGCTGGGGGAGCAACGCGTAGCAGTCGAGCAGCGTGTCGGCCTTGTAGTAGAGCGAGTGGAGCCGGGCCAGCAAGCCGACCGGTCGGCCCTCGGCGACGATGTAGTACGCCATCGATCCGAACGATGCCCGCCTCTCCTTGACGACCATGGTCGCCTCGCCGGCGGTGAGGTGACCCGACCAGGAGATGTCGTAGGTC
Source organism: Vicinamibacterales bacterium (assembly GCA_036504215.1). Lineage (NCBI taxonomy): Bacteria > Pseudomonadati > Acidobacteriota > Vicinamibacteria > Vicinamibacterales > Vicinamibacterales bacterium. Next base: position 75,520 of record DASXVO010000056.1, read on the forward strand.
AGCCGTTCGCCGGCCCGGAACGGCACCTTCGTGTCGGTTCTCGCCGGTAGCGGCAGAGGCTTCCTGGCCGGCTGAGCGGAGGACGGACTCGACGCCGGCTTCCGCGGCCGTCGAGTCTGAGCCTCCAGCGCGGCGAGTCCCGTCGCGAGCGCCAGCACGACCACGAGCGTTCGAGCGAGTCCGCGCGGCGTCGCGTTCCTCATCCTAGCGTCCGATCACACCATCGAGCGGGCTGCTCGCCGAGGCGTACATCTTCCGCGGGATCCGCCCGGCCAGGTACGCGAGTCGCCCGGCGTGGACCGCCAGCTTCATCGCCTCGGCCATGGCGACCGGTTCGCTGGCACCGGCAATCGCCGTGTTCATCAGGACGCCGTCGGCCCCCAGTTCCATCGCGAGCGCGGCGTCGGAGGCTGTGCCCACTCCTGCATCGACGATGACCGGCACCTGTACTTGTTCGCGGATGATCCGGATGTTGTTGGTGTTCTGGATGCCGAGTCCCGATCCGATCGGTGCGCCCAATGGCATGACGGCGGCGGCGCCGGCATCCACCAGTTTCCGGCACACGACGACGTCGTCGCTGACGTACGGGAGGACGATGAAGCCGTCCTTGACGAGCGCGCGTGTGGCCTCCAGGAGGGCCTCGTTGTCCGGGTAGAGGGTGCGTTCGTCGCCGATGACCTCGAGCTTGATCCAGTTCGAGAGGCCCGCCTCGCGCGCAAGGTGCGCCGTGCGGATCGCGTCGGCGGCGGTGTAACAGCCTGCCGTGTTCGGCAACAGCGCGTATCTCTTCGGGTCGATGTGGTCGAGCAGCGACTCGCGACTTCGGTCGCTGACGTTCACGCGTCGCACGGCAACCGTGACCATGGACGTGCCCGACGCTTCGAGCGCCCGCACCATCACCGGATACGACGAGTACTTACCGCTGCCGAGAATCAGTCGCGAGGACAACGTCTTGTCGCCGATGACGAGCGTGTCGGACATGAGCTTAGTCTCCGGACGGGGCGGCGCCGCCGCCCACGAAGTTGACGATTTCCAGTTGGTCACCCTCGCGAACCTCGACCTCGTCGAAGGTGGCACGCTTGAGCACCTTGAGATTGTGCTCGACGGCCACGCGTCTCGAATCGATGCCGAGCCTGGCAAGGAGCGCGGCGACCGACAACGGACCGGGCGTCTCGAACGGTTCACCGTTGAGCAGGATCTTCACGAAGAGACCTCGCAAATAATCGAGCGTACTGCCCGTACCGCGCAAAATCAAGCGGACCGGGGTCAGCGGGCAAGGATCAGGTCCGGCGTCAGATCCGGCGGTCGGTCCGCAGGAAGTCCACGCCGACACCGAGCGCGCCGGTCATCTGCCGCACCTGCTCCGTGCCGTCGGTCACCAGGTGGGCCGGGAGGCGCGGGTGCGGAGCTGGCCGGCTCAGCGCGCGTTGAATCGCAGCCTCATAGTCCTCGACCGCGCACTCCATCGTGTGGTGCGCGCTCCAGTACTCGCGGGCCGCGTGGCCGAGATCGCGACGCAGACTGGCGTCTGCTGCCAGCCGGCTCATCGCGAGACGCAGGGATTCGTCTTCGTCCAGAAGGTCGATCGCCACGGACACGGGACTGGCGTCCGATGGGCTACCGCCCCGGCGAGGGCCTCGGGCCGGGTCCGAGAACGCCGCCGGTCGCGGTCTCCAGGTCCGAGGGTCGAGGCAAGGCACATCGCCAGTATGGGCGAGGGCCGTGGTCACCGTCGGCTTGCCAACCGCGATCGCCCGAATCCACGTGCCGGACAGCTCGCGGCTGGTCGGCCAGCGCAGACAGAGGCACACATCGGCGGCGAGCACGTACGGCGCGAGGTCCTCGTCGGCCACATAACCGGCGATCCGCACACGGTCGTGGACGCCGAGCGCGCGGGCCTCTCCTTCCGCATCGTAGTACCCGGTCGTCCCGCCGGCGAGCAGGAGGTACGCGTCCGTGCCGTCGGCCACCAGGCGCGCCAGCGCCTGCAGGCCGGAACGGATCCGTTTCTCGCGGGTGACCAGGCCGAAGGCCGCAAACAGGACGCTCCCCTCGGGGATTCGGTGGCGGCGCCGGACCTCGGTGGCCGCGCGGACCGCCGCCTCGGTGACCGGGTCGATCATCCCGTGCCGGATCGTGGACACCTCGACGCCGTGCTCGCGCGTCAACTCGGCCGCCAGACAGGGTGCGTGAACCGCGACGAGCCGTGCGCTGCGGGCCACGAGGCGCACCATCGGCCAGAAGTAGTAGATCGTGTCGGCGAGGTCCGTGATGACGAGTTGCGTGAGATCGACGTGCGCCTCCGGATGGTTCGCGAGGAACTCGGCCTGGTAGTCCGCCACCCTCCCGGAGGTCAGCAGTGTCCGTGCGCGGGAATGGTGCAGGTGCCCGTCGTGCAGCACGACCAGGCCCGGATGACGGAACAGGTGCGGCCACATGAAGTCGTGGCACGCCGCGTTGCCGAGTTGATAGACGACCAGGTCGTACGGCGCCCGGAAGTGCTTCCACGCGAAGTCGAACGCGGAGAACACCGGGGGATGCGCGTCGGCGCGCGGCGTTGGCGGCGGCATCGGTGTCGTGAAGACGTCGATCGCGAAGCGAGGCGTCAATAGGGGGAGCAGCTCGGCATTGTACGCCGCAATGCCCGAGCGAGTCGGCGGCAGTGGGGTGAACCACGCGATGCGCGGCATCCGGATATTGTAACCGGGCGGCCCGGCAGACACCGAGCGCCACACTTCCGCTCGTTGACTTGCCCCGGTGCGTCCGATAGGATTGACGAGATTCCTGCTCTTCGAAACGAATCGGATTGGACGGCGGCGGTCAGCGCCCCTTTGGGAAACCGTTCACATGCAGGGTTGGCTTTCGATCCTCCTGTTGATGCTGCTCGGCGCGGCCTTTGGCGCAGGCTCGATCGTGCTGTCGGGCGTGCTGGGCCCGCGCAAACCCTCGCCCGAGAAGCTCGCGCCCTACGAGTGCGGCATGCCTCCGGTGTCGGACGCCCGCGAGCGTCATCCGATCAAGTTCTACCTGATCGCGATGATCTTCCTGCTGTTCGACATCGAGGTCGCGTTCCTGTATCCCTGGGCCATGGCGCTCCGCGACCTGCGATGGCCCGGGCTGGTGCAGATTGTCGTGTTCTTTGCGATTCTGGTGGCCGGTTACGCCTACGTGTGGAAGAAGGGCGCGCTCAACTGGGACAAACCATAGAAGCGAATCCATGGCTCTCGACATCGACATCCCCGTCCTGACGACGACCGTCGAGAAGATGGTGAACTGGGCGCGCAAGTCGTCGATCTGGCCCGTCACCTTCGGCCTCGCGTGCTGCGCGATCGAGATGATGGCGATGAGCGCGTCGCGCTACGACATCGCCCGTTTCGGCGCCGAGGTGTTCCGCGGATCGCCCCGTCAATCGGACCTGATGATCGTCGCCGGCCGCCTCTCCCGAAAGATGGCCCCGGCCCTGCGCCGGATCTACGACCAGATGCCGGAGCCCAAGTGGGTGATCTCGATGGGCGCCTGCGCGTCGGTGGGGGGCGTCTTCGACAACTACGCGATCGTGCAGGGGGTCGATCAGATCGTGCCGGTGGACGTCTTCGTACCCGGCTGCCCGCCGCGGCCCGAGTCGCTGATCTACGGCATCATCCAGCTGCAGAAGAAGATCAGCGAGTCGAAGCTGATTGTGAAGGCGGGGTAACGACGTGGATGCTGCCTCGATCATCGCCAAGCTGCAGACGACGATGCCCGCCGTCGATTTCACGCCAGATCCCGCGACGGACCGGCCAACGGTCGTCGTGCCGCGCGAGCACCTCGTCGACACCTGCCGCGTGCTGCGCGATCAGCCGGTGTTCCTCTACGGCGTGCTCACCGATGTCACGGCCGTGGATCGGTGGCCCGCGGAGCCGCGCTTCGAAGTGGTGTACCACCTCCTCTCGGTCGATCGGACCTCCCTGCTCCGGCTGAAGGTGCGCGTCCCGGGGGAGGACGCGCACGTGCCGACGATCAAGGGCATCTGGGCGTCGGCCGGGTGGCTGGAACGCGAGGTGTGGGACCTGTTCGGCGTCGTCTTCGACGGCCACGACGACCTGCGCCGTCTGGTGATGCCCGAGGACTGGGACGGCCACCCCCTCCGCAAGGATTACCCGGTGCAGATCACGATGAAGCCCAAGGTCTACGAGCCGCTGCAGCTGACCGAGCAGGAGTTCCGAGCGAACATTGCCGCCGACCGGACCGTGCGCGGCGGCTCGAAGAAGACCGTATGACCGCGGGCGAGCGACACCGCGCGCTCGAGGCCATATTTGCCGAGACGGTGCGCCTTCACCAGGAGGTGCAGTCCGCGGGTCACGGGCCGATCCTGGCTGCGGCCGAGGCGCTCCGAACGGCGCTGGCAGGCGGACGGAAGGTGCTGGTGTGCGGCAACGGCGGCAGCGCGGCCGACGCACAGCACTTCGCCGCCGAGCTGGTGGGCCGGTTCGTCCGCGAGCGCGCGGCCTGGCCTGCGATGGCGCTCACGACAGACACCAGCACGCTGACCGCCATCGGCAACGACTACGGGTTCGACCGGGTCTTCGCACGGCAGGTGGAGGCGCACGGCCACCCCGGGGACTTGTTGCTGGGGATCTCGACGAGCGGCGGCTCACCGAACGTGATGGCCGCGGTGACCGTGGCGCGCACGCGCGGGTTGATGACGATTGGCCTGACCGGCGGCGATGGAGGCGCGCTCGGCCGCGCGGTGGACATCCACCTGAACGTGCCGACGGCCTCCGCGGCCCGCGCCCAGGAGGTGCACTGCACGATCCTGCATGTCCTGTGTGACCTCGTGGAGGCGGAACTGACGGGTGCCTGATCTGAGAACGTGGGTCTTCGATGCCTGAGCTGAGAACCGAGACGATGACCGTCAACATGGGGCCGCAGCACCCGAGCACGCACGGCGTGCTGCGGCTCGTGCTTCGCCTCGACGGCGAGACGGTCGTCGGGGCCGACACGACGGTCGGGTATCTGCACACCGGCATCGAGAAGACGACCGAGCAGAAGAAGTACCAGCAGGTGATTCCGCTCGTCGAGCGGATGGACTATCTCAGCGCGCATTCGAACAGCCTCGGCTTCGCGTTGTCGGTCGAGAAGCTCCTCGGCATCGAGCTGCCGGAGCGCGTGCAGTGGATCCGCGTGCTGCTCGCCGAGCTCCAGCGGTTGAACAGCCATCTCGTGTGGCTGGCCACGCACGCGATGGAGGTTGGCGCGGTGACGGTGATGTTGTACTGCTTCCGCGAGCGGGAGCTGTTCCTCAACATCAACGAGCTCATCGCCGGCTTCCGCATGTTCCCGAGCTACATCCGCGTGGGCGGCCTGCGCGAGGATCTGCCGAACGGTTTCCACGCCGCGGTGAGGGACGTCCTCGATCGGATGCCCGCCAAGCTGGTCGAGTACGAAGACCTGCTCACGCACAATCAGATCTACATCAAGCGAACACGAAACGTCGGCATCGTGCCGCACGACGATGCCGTGGCCCTGGGGCTGGTGGGTCCGATCGCGCGGGCGTCGGGCGTCCCGTACGACGTGCGCAAGGCGTTCCCGTATTCCGGCTACGAGACGTTCGACTTCGACGTGCCCATCGGCTCGAACGGCGACGTCTACGACCGTTACCTGGTGCGCATCGAGGAGATGTACCAGTCGATGAGGATCTGCCGGCAGGCGCTCGACCGGATCGCCCCGACCGGACCCTTTGCGGTCAACGACCCGCGGATTGCGCCGCCGCCGAAAGACCGGGTCTACACGGAGATGGAGGCGCTGATCCAACACTTCCTGCTCTATTCGCAGGGATTCGTCGTGCCGGCCGGCGAGGCGTACGTCCCGGTCGAGGGGCCGCGTGGCGAACACGGCTGCTACGTCGTGTCGGACGGCAGCAACCGTCCATGGCGCGTGAAGATGCGGTCGCCGTCGTTGATGTCGTGTCAGGCGTTGCCGAAGATGATTGTCGGCGGTCTGATCGCCGACGTCATCGCGGTCATTGGATCGATCGACGTGGTGATGGGAGACGTGGACCGGTGACCTTCCACCCCGAGATGGACTACCAGGCGGGGCTGCACGTCTCGCGGCGCGAGCTGCGGAAAGACGATGGGCCGTTCGCCTTCACCGCGGAGAACCGCGAGCGGCTCGAGCGGATTGCCGCGCACTACCCGCCCGAGCACCGGCGGTCGGCCGTGATTCCGGCGCTGTACCTCGTGCAGGAGCAGCAGGGCTACGTGAGCGCCGGCGCAATCCGCCACGTCGCGGACGCGATCGGCTGTACGCCGGCCGAGGTGGATGACGTCGTCACCTACTACGCGATGTTCTTCCGCGAGCCGGTGGGGAAATACGTGATCCAGGTGTGCCGCACCCTGTCGTGCGCCCTGCGCGGCGCCGAGCGCGTGACCGCGGAACTGTCCAGGCAGCTCGGCGTGACGGTCGGCGGCACCGACCCGACCGGCACGTTCACGTTGATGGAGATGGAGTGCCTCGGCGCCTGCGATCGGGCGCCGGTCGTGATGGTGAACAACGAGCACTGGCAGGAGTGCCAGTCGCCCGACGACGTGACCAGGTTGCTCGACGGCCTGCGGACGATGGGCACGGCGGCGCTGACGGGCTGCCACCTGAACGTCGAAAAGAGCCGCGACTAAAGATCGGCGGCAGTGGGAGCGGGCCGCACGTGTTCGCCGAACGGCTTCGGCGATGCGAGCCGTGCCCGCCCGGTACGTCGGAGTGGAACGAGCGTCTCGCCCGTCCGGGGTATTCGAGAGCCGAATGGACCCAGTTCTCACATCACACGTTCGCGAGGCGGGTTCGACCACCGTCGACGCCTTCCTGCGCCGCGGCGGGTACGAAGGCCTCCGCAAGGCGCTCGGGATGGCGCCGGCGCACGTGATCGACACGGTGAAGGCGTCGGGGCTGCGCGGGCGCGGGGGCGCGGGGTTCCCGACCGGCCTGAAGTGGCAGTTCGTCCCGAAGGACTCGCCCACGCCGAAGTACCTGTGCTGCAATGCCGATGAGAGCGAGCCGGGCACGTTCAAGGACCACGTGCTGATGGAGCGGAACCCGCACTTGCTGTTCGAGGGATGCCTGATTGGGTGCTACGCCATCGGAGCGAAGGCCGCCTACATCTACATCCGTGGCGAGTTCTACCACGTGCAGCGGGTTCTCGAGGCGGAGATCGAAGCGGCGCGCGCCAGGGGCTACATCGGCAAGAACATCTTCGGATCCGGGTTCGATTGCGAGATATACGTGCATCGCGGTGCGGGAGCCTACGAGGCGGGGGAGGAAAGCGCGCTGCTCGAGTCGCTCGAAGGCAAGCGGGCGCAGCCGCGGCTCCGCCCGCCGTTCCCCGCCGTCGTCGGCCTCTACGGATGTCCGACGGCCATCAACAACGTCGAGACGCTGTGCTCGGTGCCGTCCATCCTGACCAACGGCCCCGAGTGGTTCGCCGCGCTCGGGCCCGAGAAGAATGGCGGGCCGAAGCTTTACTGCATCAGCGGCCACGTCGAGAAGCCCGGTGTCTACGAGGCGTCGATGCACGTGACGCTTCGGGAGTTGATCGACGGGTGTGCTGGCGGCGTTCGCGGGGGGCGTCCGCTCAAGGCGATCATCCCCGGCGGGTCGTCCACGCCGGTCATCCTGCCGGACCAACTCGACGCCCAGGCGAGCTTCGACGGGCTGGTGAAAGCCGGCTCGATGCTCGGGTCGGCCGCGCTGATTGTCATGGACGACACGACGTGCATGGTCTGGCTCGCCGAGAACCTGCTGCACTTCTACCGGCACGAGTCGTGCGGCAAGTGCACGCCGTGCCGCGAGGGGACCGACTGGCTGACGAAGATCCTGCATCGGATTGAACACGGCGAGGGCAGCATGCGCGACATCGACCTGTTGCAGGACGTCGCGACGAACATCGGGGGCAAGACGCTGTGCCCGTTCGGTGACGCGGCCGTCGCCCCGGTGTTGAGCACGATCCAGCACTTCCGTTCGGAATACGAGGCACACGTCCGCGAGGGCCGCTGTACGTGCCCGTCGGACTGGCGCGTGATGGACTGATCCCCGATGCCGTCACTGACCGTACTCGTTCAACTCGGCCTCGTACTCGCCGTCTTCGTCATGCTGCTGCTGTCGTCGGCCGCCATGGTCTACGCGGAGCGGAAGGTGGCGGCGTTCATCCAGCAGCGCGAAGGGCCGAACCGCGTCGGACCGATGGGCTTGCTGCAGCCCTTCGCGGATGTCATCAAGCTGATGTTCAAGGAGGAACTGCGTCCGGGCGGCGCGGATCGCATCCTCTTCGGCCTCGCCCCGGTCATCTCGGCGACCGCGGCCTTTGCCGCCTTCGCGGTCGTGCCCTTCGGCGCGGAGACGACGTTCTTCGGTCTGCTGGAGCAGCCGATCAAGCTGCAGGTCGCCGACGTCAACGTGGCGGTGCTGGTGGTGTTCGCGATCACCTCGATGAGCGTCTACGGCATCGTGCTGGCCGGCTGGAGTTCGAACAGCAAGTACTCGCTGCTCGGCGGCCTGCGGTCCGCGTCGCAGATGATCAGCTACGAGCTGTCGTACGGCCTGGCCCTGGCGTCGGTGCTGGTGCTCGCCAATTCGCTCTCGCTCACCGACATCGTGAACCACCAGGCTGGCTACTGGTTCGGGTTCGTGCCGAAGTGGTTCATCTTCGTGCAGCCGGTCGGCTTCCTCATCTACATGGCGGCCGGGGTGGCGGAGACCAACCGCGCGCCGTTCGACTTCCCGGAGGCCGAGCAGGAACTGGTAGCGGGCTACCACACCGAGTACTCGAGCATGGCGTTCGCCATGTTCTTCCTGGCGGAGTACATCAACATGGTGACGGTGTCGGCCGTCGCCACGGACCTGTTCCTCGGCGGCTGGCACGGGCCGTTCCTGCCGGCGTCGCTCGGCTGGATCTGGTTCCTCCTGAAGATCTCGTTCCTCTTGTTCTTCTACATCTGGATGCGGTGGACGCTGCCGCGGTACCGGTACGACCAGTTGATGCAGTTCGGGTGGAAGTTCCTGCTGCCGCTGGCCGTCCTGAACCTGCTGGTGACGGCCACGGGGGTGATGCTCCTTGGGGTTTGAGCAATCGCTCTTCTACGTGTTTGCCACCATCACGGTGGTGTCGTCTGCGCTGGTCATCGGGCAGCGGAGCCCGATCTACAGCGTGATGCTGTTGATCGCGTCGTTCGCCGCGCTGGCAGGCCTCTACGTGCTGCTCGACGCGCCGTTCGTCGCGGTCATCCAGATCATCATCTACGCGGGTGCGATCCTGGTTCTGTTCCTGTTCGTCGTGATGCTGCTCAACGCCCCGAAGGAGGGTGCGGCGCCGGCTGACAGGGTGTCGCCGGGGCCGCGTCGAGCGGGCATCGCGCTCGGCGCGCTGCTGGCGGCGGAACTCGTCTTCGCCGTCTGGGCCGCGGCCTTTCCCCGCGAGCCGATTGCGGGCGGTCCGGACGCCGCTTCGAGCCAGGCGATCTCATCGGTGCGGACGATCGGCCAGGTGCTGTACACCGACTATGCCTTCGCCTTCGAGGTCACGTCGCTCCTGATCCTCGTCGCGATGGTGGGAGCGGTGGTGCTGGCCAAGCGACACGTGTGACGGCAGTGAGTTCACCATGGTCACCCTGACCCATTACCTCGTCCTGTCCGCGGTGCTGTTCGCGATCGGCACGACCGGTGTGTTCCTCCGTCGGAACATGATCACGGTGCTGCTGGCGATCGAGATCATGCTGAACGCGGTCAACCTCACGCTCGTGGCGTTTGGGCGCTACCTGGGTTCGGTCGACGGGCAGATCATCGTCTTTTTCGTCGTCACCGTTGCCGCGGCAGAGGCGGCCGTGGGCCTGGCCATCGTCATTGCGCTATTCCGGGTCCGGGAGTCCCTCGATCCGGATGCGTTCACGACGCTGAAGTGGTGACGCCCCCGGGGCGCCGCTGGACTGATTGACCCGATGCTGCTGTTCATCCCGCTCCTGCCGTTTCTCGGGTTCCTGCTGAACGCGTCGTTCGGACGCCGCCTGTCGAAGACCGTGTCCGGCGGCGCGGCGGTGGCGGCGATGTTCGTGTCGTTCGCGGTTGCGGCGGCGGCCTCGTGGTCGCTGGTGCAGAGACCGCCCGACGCGCGCGTCATCGACCAGACGCTGTTCACCTGGATCCCGTCGGGCGACTTGCAGGTGCCGTTCGCGTTCCGCCTCGATCCGTTGTCGATGGTGATGATCCTCGTCGTGACCGGAATCGGATCGCTCATCCACCTGTACTCGACCGGGTACATGCACGAGGAGCGCGACAGCGAATATGCGCGGTACTTCTCCTACCTGAACCTGTTTGCCTCGTTCATGCTCGTGCTCGTCCTGGCGCCGAACCTCCTCGTGATGTTCGTCGGCTGGGAAGGCGTCGGCCTCTGCTCGTACCTGCTGATCGGGTTCTGGTACCACAAGAAGACGGCGGCGGATGCCGGCAAGAAGGCGTTCATCGTCAACCGGATCGGCGATTTCGGGTTCCTGCTCGGCGTCCTGCTGCTGTTCTCCCGCTTCGGCACCCTCGACTTCCACCGGCTCGCCGCCAGCATCGAGACGCTCGCGCCCGAGACGGCGTTCGGCACGCTGTCGGTGGCGGCGCTGCTGCTGTTTGTTGGCGCCACCGGCAAGTCCGCGCAGATCCCGCTCTACGTCTGGCTGCCGGATGCGATGGAAGGGCCGACGCCCGTGTCCGCGCTGATCCACGCCGCGACGATGGTGACGGCGGGCGTGTACATGATCGGGCGGAACGCGGTGCTCTACTCCCACGCGCCCGGCGTGCTCGAGATTGTGGCGGTTGTCGGCGTGGCCACCGCCGTGATGGCGGCCACGATCGGTCTCGTCCAGAACGACATCAAGCGGGTGCTCGCGTACTCCACCGTGTCGCAGCTGGGTCTGATGTTCCTGGCGATGGGCGTCGGCGCCTATGCGTCGGGCATCTTCCATCTCTACACCCATGCGTTCTTCAAGGCGCTGCTGTTCCTCGGTTCGGGTGCCGTGATTCACGCGCTCGCCGGCGAACAGGATCTGCGCCGGATGGGCGGGCTGCGCAAGGAGTTGCCGATCACGTACTGGACGTTCCTCGTCGGCGCCCTGGCGATCGCCGGCGTGCCCCTGCTCTCGGGGTTCTTCAGCAAGGACGAGCTGCTGTACCGCACCTACGCGAGCGGGCATCGGTGGCTGTGGTTGTTCGGCAGTCTCGCGTCGCTGATGACCGCGTGCTACATGTTCCGCCTGGTCTTCCTGGCCTTCCACGGACCGAGGGCCGCCGCCCCCGCGTATCCGGGAATCGATGCGACGGCGGACCATGCGCCCGCCCAGGCCGGCGCCGGCCACGGCGGGGACGCGCACGCCGGCCGTCTGCACGACGCGCCACGCAGCATGGCGATCGTGCTCGTCGTGCTGGCCGTGGGCGCGGTCCTCGCGGGCTATGCCGGCGTCCCGACGGCGCTCGGCGGATCGAACCGGATCGAGCAGTTCCTCCAGCCGAGCTTCACCGCAGCGGGAGCCGCGGAAGGCGCCGGCGGCGGTCTCGCCACGCGTTTGTCCGACGAGCCGCGCCAGGGTGAGGGGGAGGACACGGCCACCGAACTGCGCCTGATGGCGGTCTCCACGGCGTTGGCGTTGGTCGGGATCGGCCTCGCGACGCTGTTCTTCCTGCGACGTCGCGACCTCGCCGACCACCTGGCCGCACGATTCCGCGGCCTGCATCGGCTGTTGCTCCACAAGTACTACGTGGACGAAGTGTACGACGCCGGGATCGTGCAGCCGATTCGGCTGCTGTCCGAGCATGGCCTCTGGAAGGGTGTGGACGTGGGCGTAATCGACGGGGCGGTCAACGGTGCAGCCGTGACCGTGCGCGGGGCGAGCGGTCTGCTGCGCAGGCTTCAGACCGGCTCGATCCGTGCGTATGCGGCGTCGCTGCTCGTCGGCGCGCTGGTCATTCTGGCCTACGTCTTGTGGCCGTAACCGATTACCGAGTGTTCCGGTGCTGACAACAATCGTCTTCCTGCCGCTGGCCGGCGCCCTGCTGCTGCTCCTCATCGACAATCGCGACGGCCGTCGTGATTTTGTCGTCCGCGTCGTCGCGCTGGGCGCATCGCTGCTCGTCTTCGCGGCGACGCTGCTGCTGTGGGCCCGCTTCGATCCGACGCGCGCCGACTTCCAGTTCGTCGAGCGGCTCGATTGGATTCCGGCCTTCGGCATCCAGTACCACCTGGGTGTCGATGGCATCAGCCTGTTCCTCCTGGTCCTCACCGGATTCCTCACACCGATCGCCCTGCTGTCGTCCTGGGGCTCCGTGCACAAGCGGCTGAAGGAGTTCGCGGCATTCGTGCTGGCGCTCGAGTGCGCGATGCTCGGCGTCTTCGTCTCGATCGACCTGTTCCTGTTCTATATCTTCTGGGACGCGATGCTCGTCCCGATGTACTTCCTCATCGGCATCTGGGGCTACGACCGGCGTATCTATGCGGCGGTGAAGTTCATTCTCTACACGGCGGCCGGCAGCCTGCTGATGCTCATCGCGATCATCGGCCTCGCCTGGATGCACAACTCGACCAACGGCAGCTACACGTTCGACCTGCTCAAGCTGTACGACCTGCGGCTTCCGCGTCAGCTCGAGTTCTGGTTCTTCCTGGCCTTCACGCTGGCGTTCGCGATCAAGGTGCCGCTCTTCCCGTTCCACACGTGGCTGCCCGACGCGCACGTCGAGGCGCCCACGGCGGGATCCGTCATTCTCGCCGGCGTCCTCCTGAAGATGGGGACCTACGGTCTCGTGCGGTTTGCGTTCCCGCTGTTCCCCTCGGCGGCCGCCTACTTTGCCCCGGCGCTCGCAGTGCTCGCCGTGATTGGCATCATCTACGGCGCGCTGGTGGCGATGGTGCAGCCCGACCTCAAGAAACTCGTGGCCTACTCGAGCGTCAGCCATCTCGGGGTCGTGGTGCTCGGCATCTGCGCGCTGAACGTGCAGGGTGTGCAGGGGGCGGTCTACCAGATGCTCAATCACGGCGTGAGCACCGGCGGGCTGTTCCTCATCGTCGGCATGTTGTCCGACCGTCGCCACACCCGGCAGATCGCGGAGTTCGGCGGACTGAAGGCCGTCATGCCCAGGCTGGTCGCCGCCTTCCTGCTCATCACACTGGCGTCGATCGGCCTGCCCGGACTGAACGGCTTTGTCGGCGAGTTCCTGATCCTGCTGGGGGCGTTCAGGTGGGACCCGCGCTACGCCGCGTTCGCCGCGACGGGCGTCATCCTCTCGGCCGTCTACATGCTCTGGATGTTCCAGCGGGTGAACTACGGTCCGGTGACGCACGACGAGAACCGGGCACTGCCGGATCTGACGGTGCGGGAACGCTGGGTCATCGTGCCCATCGTGGCGATGTCGGTGCTGATGGGCGTGATGCCGGGCGTGTTCCTCCGACCGATGCAACCGTCGGTCGAGCGGTTCCTGCAGCGCGTGAGCCGCGACACGGTGGCCACGCATCCTGCCGCGTCGAGCCAGTCGTTGAGCGGCATCAAGGTGACGAATCTCCCACCCGCCGACGTGCGGGTGAAGAACTGAATTCATGGTATCGACCTCCATCGCCGCCATCGTTCCCATCCTCTGCGTGACCGCCGCGGGCATTGCCGCGATGCTGGCCGAAGCGTTCCGGGAACCGCACGAGCGGATGCCGATCAGCGGTCTTGGTCTTGTCGGCCTCGTCGGTGCCGGCATCAGTTGCGTGTTGCTCTGGGGCCGCAATGCGACGTCGTTCGGCGTTGTCTCGGCGGACAACTTCGGCCTGTTCATCAGCCTGGTGCTGGTCCTCATCGGCGTCGTGACCATGCTGCTGGCGCCGCAGTTGGTGGAGCGCGATGAGCTGCCGGGCGGTGAGTTCTATGCCCTGTCGCTGTTCGCGCTCGCCGGCATGATGCTGATGGCGATGGCCACCGACCTGCTGGTGATCTTCCTCGCGCTCGAAGTGCTGTCGCTCGCGGTCTACGTCCTGACGGCGATCCGCCGGGAGGCCGCGGCATCGGTCGAAGGGGCGTTCAAGTACTTCATCCTCGGCGGCTTCTCGAGCGCCTTCTTCCTCTACGGCCTCGCGTTCGTCTACGGCGTGACGGGCAGCACGCGGCTGGACAAGGTGGGCAGTGCGATCGCGTCGAATGCCGGGAGCCATCCGGAGCTGGTGCTGGTGGCGTTGGGGTTCCTCATCGTCGGGTTCGGTTTCAAGGTGTCGGCCGTGCCGTTCCACATGTGGACGCCCGACGCGTACGAGGGCGCACCGGCGATCGTGACCGGCTTCATGTCCACCGGCGTGAAAGCGGCTGCATTTGCCGCGTTCGTACGCGTGTTCGTGACGGCTTTCCAGCCGGTGCAGGCGACGTGGACGCCGATCCTCTGGGCAGTCGCGTCCGTCACCATGATCCTCGGCACGGTGGTTGGCGTCGCCCAGGTCAACCTCAAGCGGATGCTGGCGTATTCGAGCATAGCCCACGCCGGCTATATCCTGGTCGGCCTCGTGTCGGGAAACGATGTGGGGAAGAGTGCGATCCTCTTCTACCTGCTGGCCTACGGAATCACGAACCTCGGGGCGTTCGGCGTGATTGCGCTGCTCGGGACTCGCGACCGCGCGAACGACGACCTCGACAGCGTCACCGGACTCTCCGACCGCCATCCAGCGCTGGCGGCCGTCCTTGCCGTGCTGCTGCTGTCGCTCGGCGGCATCCCTCCCACCGCAGGCTTCGTGGGCAAGTGGTACATCTTCAGCGCCGCCGTTCGCGCCGGCGACTACGGCCTCGCCATCATTGGCGTCGTGACCAGCGTCGTGTCGATCTTCTTCTACCTGCGGGTCATCGTCATGATGTACATGGCCGAACCGGCCGAAATGCATGGCGGACCCGCCACCGCCCCATCCCGCGCGGCGGTATTCGCCCTGGCGGCGACGATTGCCGCCACGTTCTACCTGGGCGTGCTGCCGACACAGGTCATCGACCTCGCCGCACGATCCATAGGCAGCCTGCGGTAATTGGGGTCGGGGCCATCGACCGAACAGCGATCGCCCCTTCAACCATTCCCGCGTTCCGCCGGTCTATAGCACCAGCGGAAGGCACCATGCGGCTACTGAGAATCCTTCGAAGCGAGATGCTGTCGTGCAGTTGCTTCGTGGGCGTCTACGAGATGTACAACGGCCAGGCCGTCTGGATCGTGGAAGAGGCCGGGGCGGCGTGTCCCAATCCCTGGCATCAGCCCGGTCGCGTGGTCGAGCGCCCGTCCGGGACGCCGATGGACGGCGACCGGCCGTCCTCCTCCAGCCCCGCGCGGGTCGCGTCCTAGCAGCCTGTGGTGAAAGCCCCGCCGGCATTCGGCCGACGCTGCATCCCACCCGGCTGCGTTGGTCCTCCCTCGAATATTGCCCGATATTCTCTGTCGTCGCGCCTTGCCGGCTGGGCGCATCGTCGCCCACGGTGCTGCGCCGCGACTTCCACCACGGGCTGCTGGCCCACCCGAAGCATCAGGAATAGCCGGGCGCCTGCAGGTCCGCCCAGCGGATGCGGCCAATCAGTTCCGGAAGGGATCCCGCCTCCAGGCCGAGATGCCGCAGGGCATCGGCGAGGTCACTCGTCCCCATGCGATCCAGATCGTGCCCGGCATCGAAACGCGAGACGAGCAGGTTGGCAAGATAGACGAGGTACGGAAGGGTCTTGTCGCCCTCGGCTTCCGCCGGGCGTGTGTGGTGGGCGATGACATTCCACAAGACGGCCGGGAACGACCAGAGCTCGGCCAACCGCGCCCCGGCCTCCTCATGCGAGACTCCGAGAACGGACCGCTCGACATCGAGCAGTTCGGCCCCCTCTGCGACCACCTCCCTGTAGAACAGCGGGCGGGCCGACGCGACGTACTGATCGAGCAGCACCTTGCCGATGTCGTGCAGCAGACCCGCCGTGTACGCGAGGTCGCGTTGGGCAGCGCCGGTCAGCATGGCGAGCTGTTCCGACACGATGGCCGTCGACACGGCGTGATGATAGAGGCCGCCGCGGGACATCGAGTATCCCCGCTGGTAACTGCTGAAGAATGTGCCCATCACGGTCGAAAGGATGAGCTCGCCGACCAACCGTCCGCCAAGCAGCACCAGCGCGCGGTCGATCGACTTGATCTCTTCTCGCGCGCCCAGATACGCGGAATTGCACGTCCTGATGACCTTCGCGGTCAATACCTGGTCACGCCGGATCTCCTGAGCGATCTCGTGGAGGCTGTAGTCGTCGATCTGGAGCATGCGGATGATCTTGAGCGCTGCCTGCGGGATTGGCCTGATGCGGGCGGTCGCCAGATCCAACTCATCGGCGGTCAGGCGCTGAGGCCTGACGCCGACGGCTGATACGTCGACCGCCATCGGCTCGATCTCGCACGTCAAGGTCTCGAGGTCCAGCGCCAACCTCGAACCGAAGTGGCCACCCGTTTCCGAGCAGACGACCCGGACGGCGGCGTCCTTCAGCATCGCGTCGACGACGTCGACAGTCCGGCCGCCGATGTCCAGATCCAGATCCAGGCTGGTGACGCTCCCCACGAGGGCGCCGCCCGCGACGGTGGCCTCCATGGACTCGGGCGAGCACCCTGCGGCTCTCAGTTCGTCCAGGAATAGCGGGATGCTCGTTCTGGCGCAGAGCGCGCTGCCGAACGCGAGGCCCGCCGAGACGGCTTCCGGCAGGAGGATGTGCAGCAGGCCGCCGACTTGCGCCCGGCGATCCACGATGGCCACGCCGACACAGGTGCCCAGGTACGCCTCGAGGTATTCCCGTCGCGTCTTGGCGACGCGGTAATCCCCGGAAGCGACGTGGGTTCTGGGCAATGGCCTCATCGTGGGGTCCTCGCGCTGCCTCGGTAGGGCAGCTCCGCCAACGCCGTGGCAACGACATCGTCTTGGTCGGGTTGCACGGTCCTGAGGTCGAGCAACAGCCGGTCTTTCTCGATGCGCCCAACCACGGGCGGTTCCCGTCTCCGCAGGTGCTCGTCGATCCAGTTCGCGCTCCGCACGGCGTGGGTCAGGGCCAGCAGACGCGTCGGGAATTCCAGTCCCGGCGTCGAACCTCCGCCCACCGTGGATTGCCCGTCGATGAGTTCGACCCGCAGGCCAGGCACCGGGCGGAGAGCATCCGCAAGGGCCGTTGCCCTGGCACCGATCTCTTCGGTGGACAGCAGGATCATCCGCAGCGCGGGAATCGTGCGGCTGGCCCGGCCCGCGACATACTCGCCGAGTGTCGCCTCGAGCGCCGCGTAGGTCAACTTGTCCACCCGAAGCGCGCGCATCAGGGGATGTCGCCGGATTGGTGCCAGCAAATCCGTGCGCCCTGCAATGATACCGGCCTGTGGCCCGCCGAGCAGCTTGTCGCCGCTGAAGCAGATGAGGTCCACACCCGCGGCCAGGCTGGTTGGCACGCGCGGTTCGCCCCGCAGCAGCGCGTCGAGCCTCGCATCGTCCGATTCCCCGGGCAGCCCAAGATAGCCGCTGCCGATGTCCTCCACGACCGGTACGGCGTGCTCGCGTCCGAGGGAAACCAGTTCGTCGATCGTCGGCTGCTCGGTGAATCCTTCGATTCGGAAGTTCGACCGGTGGACGCGGAGCAGCAGTGCCGTGTCCGGTCCTATCGCCGCTCGGTAGTCCTCGATTCGCGTCCGATTGGTCGTGCCCACCTCGCGAAGCCGTGCACCCGACTGCGCCATCACGTCCGGCACCCGGAACCCGCCGCCGATCTCCACCAGTTCGCCCCGCGAGACGACCACTTCGCGTCCAGCGGCCAGCGCGGCAAGCAGGAGCAGCGTGGCCGCCGCATTGTTGTTGACGACGACCGCGGCTTCGACACCCAGCAAATGACACAGCAGCGCCTCTGCATGTACGTCGCGCCTGCCGCGTGCGCCGGTGACAACGTCGTATTCGAGATTCGAATAGCCCGGCAGCAGCGTGTTCAGCCGGGTGACCACGGGCGACGCCAGCGGGGCGCGTCCCAGATTGGTGTGCACGATCACCCCGGTGGCGTTGACGACGGGACGGAGCGACGGGCGCCCGAGGTGGTGCAGGCGGAGCGTCGCGTGCCGTTCGATGAAGATCGCAGCCGATTCCTGGTCGTGCACGCCGGTCGTCCCGGCCGCGTCGTCGCGACCCAGTGCGGCGCGCAGTTCCGCCGCGCCAGTCCGCAACGCCTCGACGATCGTCCCTGGGCCGAAGTCGCGCTCCAGTGCCGCCACCGCCGGCCGCCGACGCATCTGCTCGATCGAAGGGATGTATCGGTAGTGTGGCATAGGTCTCGTGGCCCGGAGTTCTTGCCGGGCGTGGTGGACTCAGGATACCATCACCGATGATTTGAATCCGGTCCGCACCGACGGGCCGAAGGGTTTCCCAGTCCGATCATGAGCGAGATGTCATCAACACCGGGCGGTCCGAGCCTGCCTTCGGGCACTCCGGCCGACGAGGTTCCGCAATACCGGCCGCGCGAGCGGTACTGGCCGTACGTGGACGTGCCGGAAGAGCCGACCGACGAGGAAGTAGCGGCGCTCGACCCGGCCCTTCGCCAGGAACTGTTCGGCGTCGAGCAGACCGAATTCTCGGTGACCGTGGTGTTCCCGCGCTTCGACGGCCCCGTGTACGGGCAGGCCGTCGAACTGGCCCGAAAGTCGTTCGACTATCGGGAAACCGGTACGGGCGAGCGGTTCCGCCACCGGGCACGCTACCGACCGGGCGACGTGACGGGCTTGCGGGCGCTCTGGAACGTGGTCGGAGATCTCGACGCCGCCGAGGTGCTGGTGGATGATCGCCCAGTCCCGTATGCTCGCGAGCTCTGGCTCCCGCTGTTCTGGTTTCTTCTGATGCGATAACCGCCAGGGAGCGCCGTGTCCGAACACACCGAGCTCGAACGCGATCTTCGGCTGCTCGAGGCGACGCTGCGCAAACTCGAAATCGAGTACAACATGTACTTCGCCGGGCAGCTTCCCAAGCCGCCCTGGGACACCCGGCGCCGCGTCGAAAGCATCCTCCGGCGCTACGACCGCGCCTACATCCAAAGCTATGTCGATCGGTTCCGTCTGACGACCCTGCAGTCCCGATTCGCGGTGTTTGCGGATCTGTGGGACCGCGGGCTGCGGGCGCGCGAGGAAGGCCGCCCGGGGCCGTTCTACAAGCCTCCGCGCGAGGAGAGCCCGGGCGAAGAGCAGAAACGTCCGCCAAGCGGCGACCACATCCTGCTGGTGGCGACCGTCGCCGACCCGTCCGCCGAGCCCGACAAGGTGGAGGCGATCTACGAATCCCTCGTCACGGCCCGCCGCGAGGTGGGGATTGAAGACCCGTTTCCGTTCCACAAGTTCGTGCAACTGGTGAAGGGGCAGATCACCCGGCTCAAACACGCCGGCAGCCAGGAGGTCGCCTTTCGGGTGGCGGTCAAGGAGGGGAAAGTCACCTTCACGGCAAAAGGTCTGAAGACGGAGGTAGCGCCCGATTAGCGGATGGTGGTTGGTCGAGAGTGGCGAAGGGAACACGAGCCGGGGATGCGCGGGCGGGATATCGGGCGCCCGACCTGGCGGGCGCCCGGGGTGTTGGCGCTACACCTTGATGACGTTGCCGGCCTGCGGGCCCTTGGGGCCGTCAACGATCTCGAACTCAACGGCTTGGCCTTCCTCCAGCGACCGGAACCCGCCATTACTCTGAATTGCCGAGTAGTGGACGAACACGTCGCTGCCACCGTCGCGTTCGATGAACCCGTAGCCCTTCGCGTTGTTGAACCACTTGACCTTGCCTGTGATGCGCATTCGTTCCCTGCCTTGCAAAGGTGCGGCGCCTGGGGCCGCCCTACTAACCGACCCCCGCGTTACGCGGTAATCCCGGGGGCACAAAAAAAGCCGCTCAACACGCGGCTCGACGCCAAGGCCCGAGCAATGCCGGCGCCATATGGCATGATACCGGGCTGTCCGGATGAGTGTCAAGAAGACGAGCGGAGTCCAGATGAAGAACGCAATGCCCCGAGCGCTCCTGAGTGTGTCCGACAAGGGCGGCCTTGCCGCGTTCGCCCAGGCGCTGGATGAACGCGGGTACGAATTGGTCTCCACCGGCGGGACGGCTCGAGCCCTCGCCGAGGCAGGGCTGACGGTCACATCTGTCTCGGAGGTGACCGGGTTTCCCGAGATGCTGGATGGCCGGGTGAAGACGCTGCACCCGGCGGTGCACGGCGGCATCCTGGCGCGCCGGTCCCGCCCTGATGACCTCTCGGCGATTGCGCACCACGGCATCCAGCCCATCGACGTGGTCGTTGTCAACCTGTATCCGTTTGCCCGCGCGGCGGCCGACGCGGACACGGTGTTCGACGCGCTCGTCGAGGAGATCGATATTGGCGGGCCGAGCCTGGTTCGGGCAGCGGCAAAGAACTTCCGCGACGTGCTGGTGGTCGTCTCGCCGAACGACTACGACGAGGTGATCGAGCAACTGTCGAAGACGGGGGGGCCTTCACCGGAGTTTCGTCTGGCGCTGGCGCGGAAGGCCTTCGCCCACACCGCCGAGTATGACGGGGCCATCGCGGCCGAACTGGAGAAGGTCCGTTTGGCGGACGCCGGGTTCGAACGGGTGCCCGGGACCGGCGGGTTGCCGGGGCGACTGATGCTGAACGCCGCGAAGGCCAGGGACCTTCGCTACGGCGAGAACCCCCACCAGTCGGCGGCCTGGTATCGACGCGAGGGCGCGGGACGATTGGACATCCTGCAGGGGAAGGAACTGTCGTTCACCAACCTGCTCGACCTCGACTCGGCCGCCCGCATCGTGTGGGAGTTCGACGAACCGGCAGCCGTCGTCATCAAACACACCAACCCGTGCGGGGCGGCAACCGGCCGGTCGCTGGCCGAGGCCTACGTCTCGGCGCGCGAAGCCGATCCGCTGTCGGCGTACGGTGGCATCGTGGGCCTCAACCGGCCCGTGGACGTCGCGACCGCTCAGGCCATCGTCTCCACGTTCATCGAGGCGATTGTGGCGCCCGGCGTGGACGAAGCCGCGCTGCCCATCCTCGCCGGCAAGAAGAACATGCGGGTCGTGGCCGCCGACCTCCAGGGGGCGTTCGCGGCGGGGCATCGGCATCTCGACATCCGATCGATATTCGACGGGCTCCTCGTCGAGGAGCGCGACGTGGTGAACGAGGCGCGGGCCGCGTGGCCGCCGTCGGGCGGCGAGGCCGTACGTCGTGAAGCCACCGAGACCTTGCGTGTGGTCACGCGCCGGCAGCCCACCGCGTCCGAGTGGCAGGGGTTGCGATTCGCGTGGCGCATCTGCGCGCACGTGAAGTCGAACGCCGTGATCTTCACGACCTCCGATCGGACGCTGGCGATCGGCGCGGGGCAGATGAGTCGTGTGGACGCGGTCCACGTCGCGAAGATGAAGGCGGCAGAACGCCAGGGCGCGACCGCGGCCGGTCAGGCGCTGCTCATCGGAAGCATGGCGGCGTCGGACGCCTTCTTCCCGTTCCGCGACGGCCTCGATGCGGTGGCGGCAGCGGGTGCGACGGCAGTGATCCAGCCCGGTGGGTCGGTTCGCGACGCCGAGGTCATCGCGGCGGCCGACGAGCACGGCCTGGCGATGGTGTTCACCGGGAGGAGGCACTTCCGACACTGACTCGGCGGCCGCAGGCAGCCCGCGGGAATCTCCTGCACCTTCTGCGCACGGGCTACACCCCCGCGACCGCCTCCACCAGTTCGTCTCGCGTGAGCGTTGCGGGTCCGAACTTCGCGACCACCACGCCGGCGGCGTGGTTGGCGAGGTTGCAGGCATCGGCCAGGCTCGAGCCTGCGGCCAGGGACAGGGCTGTGGTCGCGATGACCGTGTCGCCGGCGCCGGTGACGTCGGCGACCTCGCGTGCTGCGGCCGGGAAGTGCAGGGCCTGGTGGACGTCGAGCAGGCACATGCCGTGCTCGCCCCGTGTGATGAGGACGTGCTCGCAGCCGGCGCGTTCGCGAAACAGCGTCGCGGCCTCCACCGCGTCCTCGGGCGTGCGAATCCGTCGGTGCGTGGCGATCTCCGCCTCGTGGTGGTTCGGCGTGATGAGCGTGGCGCCCTGGTAGTAGTTGAGGTGAGGGATCTTGGGGTCGACGAGCACCGGGATCCCGTGCTTGCGTCCTGCAGCGATCACTCGTGTCATCAGCGCGCGGGACACGGCACCCTTCAGGTAGTCCGAAACCAGGATGACGTTCGCGCTACCCGCGAGCCGGTCGATCTGCGCCGTCAGCGCCAGTTCCGTCTCGCCGCTCGTCTCGTGGTCGCTCTCGTAGTCGATCCTGGCCACCTGCAGGTTGCGCGTCGTCACGATCCGCAGCTTCGTTGTCGTCCGGCGCGACGAGTCCGTGACGAGGCCCGACGTTCCGACGCCGCAGTCGATCAGCAGGTGGCGGAGGCGATGCCCCGCTCCGTCTGCGCCCGTCAGCCCCACGAGTTCGACCGCACCTCCGAGCGCCCGCACGTTGTTCGCGACGTTCGACGCGCCGCCGACGCGGTACTCGTCGTGTTCGTACTCCACGACCGGCACGGGCGCTTCCGGCGAAATCCGGTTCACGCGGCCGACGACGAACTGGTCGAGCATCACGTCGCCGACGATGAGCACCGAGGATGAGGAGAAGCGGTCGATCGCGCGGCGGAGCTGGTCGTAGGTCGAAGGCATAGATGTGTTGCCTAGGAACACGGGCCTCTCGCCCGTCGCTAGGTCTTCTCCAGTGGAACCTTCGTTTCGCCCGTCGTGATGATTTCCGGGTCACGCTCGCGGGCCGCCGCCCACGGCAGCGTGAGCAGGACGAGCAGCATCATCAGGAACTCGGAGTCGCCGAAATTGTACTCGAACAGCCCGGCGCCCATCATGGCCACGAGTGCGCCCAGGCCAGCGGCCGCCAGGTAGCGCGGCCTGTCGTTCCGCAGCTTTCTCCAGAGTCCGATGGCGGCGGAGACCACGAACCAGAACCACACCGCCAGCGCCGGCAATCCGCGCTCGGCGGCAATCTGCAGCGGCACGTTGTGCAGGTGCGGCGGCGTCAGGTCGACGGCATTCGACTGACGGTAGGTGGGGTAGATCTTCTTCAGGAGGTTCGGGCCGACGCCGGTCAGCGGGTAGCGCGCGACGATCTCCTTGCCTGCTTCGAGCATCGCGACGCGGTCGCGATTGGTGGGGTCCTTCAGGCTGAACATCGAGTACGCGCGGTCGGTGATGGCGGCGGGCGCGACGGCAATGAAGAGTGCGGCTACGACCGGGAGCACGGCCAGCAGCCGACGGTCCTTGAGCAGGAGGAGCAGACCGACGCCCGCGCATGCGCCGACCCAGGCGCTCCGCGTGAACGTGAGAGCGAGCGCCACGACGAGGGCAGGCAGAATCAGCGCGGGCCAGATCCAATCGCGACGCTCGTAGAGCAGCCGTGCGGCCGCTGAGCAGATGACGAGCATCAACAGTCCGGCGTACGTCATGTAGTGGCCCAGGGTGCCACGCGGCCGCTGGCCGAGCCAGTCGTAGTTCAACACCCCATACTGGAACACGCCGACGATCGCGCTGATGGCGCCGACCGTGAGGATGACCTGCATCACGGTGGTGGCACGGCGGCCGCCGGCAATCGAATACGTGGCGGGCACGACGAGAAAGAGCAGCATCTGCTTGGCCGCGCCGAGGCTCGTGAACGGCTCGAGCGAGAAGGCGGTGGCGACGAGTGAGACGGCTGCGTACGCGAGCAGTGCCCAGAACCAGGGTGGCACCGACGGGCGTTCACGTCGCACGATCAGCGAGGCCAGCCAGGTGACGAGCGTCACGGCCAGCAGGCTCTCCGCGATGGCAATCGAGAACTGCACCGTGGCGACGAACGCGAGCAGGGCGATCAGCATCACCTGGTCGAGCCGGCCGTGGTTCCGCGGCGCCGTGTCTTCAGTCGTCATAGATACTCGGGGGCATTGGGGTCGGGACCAATCAGTCGCGACCGATGGCAATTCCGAGATTCGCGATTGCTCGTTCCGCGGCCTCGGCGACCTGTTGGGGGGTGATCAGGCCCAGGCAACGGAAGTCTCCCGGCTCGCACCGGCGCTGATCGCAAGGCCGGCACGGAAGATCCGTGACTTCGAGCGACTCGGTCACGAAGCGCGCCGGCCGGAACGGCGCCGAGCGCGCGGCCAGCGTCGGCCCGTACACCCCGACGATCGGCACACCACTCGTTCCCGCCACGTGCAGCGGTCCGCTGTCACCCCCGATGAACAGCGACGATACGTCCATCAACGCACGCAGTTCGCCGAGGTTGAAGTCGATTCCCTCGACGATCGCCGCACCCAGTGCGCCGAGTTCGGCGCGCGCCGCGCGCCCGACGGTCGCGGCTGCCTCATGCTCCGACGGGCCGGACATGACAATCACCCGTCGTTGAGGGTCGCGCCGGACGAGCAGCGTCAGCAGCGTGACGAACGCGGGGGGCGGCCAGCGGCGAAACGGGTTCCCGGCGCTGACGTGGATCACAATCGGTCGCCCTCGCGCGGGGTCGATTCCGGCAGAGGCCAACTTGGCGCCCACCGACGCGATGGCAGCCGCTGACGGCCGCATCTCTGTTCCATCCTGCTCCGGATCCGGCGCCGGGATGCCGAGCGGCGCGATCAGGTCCCACTGATTCATCACGGAGTGGCGGGGCCGGAGCGCCCGCGCGCGCGGCACACGCTCAGTGTACATCCAGCTCCGTCCCGTGATCGTGTATCCAATGCGCCGCGGTGCCCGCGTCGCCCAGGCGAGCAGCGCGCTCCTCGGTCCGCCGTGCAGGTCGATGACCAGGTCGTATCGATTCGTGTAGAGCCGGCGCGCGAGCGCGACATCGGCCGTGAGCCGGCCCCGGGACTCCGGCCGGGCGGCGACGATGACCTCGTCGAGGTGCGGATTATCCGCGACGACCGGCGCCGCGTGCGGCTCCACCAGATACGCGAGGCGGCTGGCCGGACAGTGCCGCCGAACCGCGCGGATGATCGGCGTCGTGAAGACGACGTCTCCGATCAGGCGCAGGCGGATGAGGAGGATGTTCACCGCGGCTCAGTCTTCGACCTTGGCCTCTTCGACGAGCATCACCGGGATGTTGTCGTCGCCGACCGGGTAGACGCGGTGGCACTGGGGGCACTTCAGGCCGGTCCCGTCGTGGACCGGCTGCACTGGCTGATGGCACTCCGGGCAGACGAGAATCTCGAGCAGTTCAGGGTCGACAGGCACGTGTCCTCCTTGTGTCTGGAGGAACTATACCAAAACGGCCCGCCCCTATCCGTTCCCGGCCTTTTATGGAACAATCGAGCCGATGATCCTCTCCATGTTCATCGGCGGCTGGCTGCTGGCGGGTTCCGGTCTGGCGGACGGGCTTCCCGTGGCGGCTTGGGCGACGCAGGCGCCGATCAAGACCCAGGCAGCCCAGGGCCTCTCGGCCCCGACCCCGCCGAACGCCGACGCCTACTATCAGTTCCTGCTGGGGCGACACTTCGAATCCGAGGGTGACGCGGACGCTGCGATTGCGGCGTACAAGGAAGCGGTCCGCCTGGACCCGAAGTCACCAGCGATCCAGGCCGAACTCGGCGGGGCCTACGCCAGGCAGAATCGCGTTCGCGAGGCGATCGACGCGGCCGACGCCGCACTGGGGCTCGACCCGGACAACGCCGAGGCGCACCGGGTGCTCGGGATCGTGTATGCGAGCCTGGCCCGGGTGGAGGATCCGTCCACGCGCGCCGACTCCGATTCGAAGGCCTACGCCGCCAAGGCGGTGGCCCACCTCGAGGCGGCGAGAAAGACCACTCTTCTGCCGCAGTCGGGCATGGACCTGATGCTCGGCCGCCTCTACCTGCGGACGGGCGAGGCGGAGAAGGCGATCGGTCTGCTCACCCCCGTCGTGACGGATGAAGCCGGGCGGCCAGAGCCGGTCGAATTGCTGCTCCAGGCGTACGCGCAGGCAGGACGATCAGACGATGTGGTGAAGCTGCTGGAAGCGACCGTGGCCGAGCAGCCGCAGTTCTATCCCATGCTCGGCGAGGCATACGAGCGCCAGCAGCGGTGGAATGATGCTGCCGAGGCGTACGAGAAGGGCGTCGCGCGCAATCCCAAGAGCCTCGAGTTGAAGACGCGCCTGGCGATAGCGCTGCTGTCGGGCGGGGATGCCACGAAGTCCGGGCGTGCACTGTCTGTGCTCGAACAGGTTCGGCAGGCGAACCCCGGAGATTCCCGCGTGTTGTACCTGTTGTCACAGGCACAGCGAACGGCCGGGAAGCTGGATGATTCGGAGAAGACCGCGCGTGAGTTGCTGGCCGTCGCCCCCGCGTCGTTGACCGGGCCGTACGCGCTGGCGCTCGTGCTCGAGCAGAAGCAGCAGTACCGTCAGGTGGTCGCGGTGCTCGAGCCGGCGGTCGCCAAGCCGCCCAACCGGGGCGCGAGCGGCATCGAGATTACGCCGCTATTCGTCCATCTGGGCTTCGCGTACGTCGAGCTTGCCGACTACGACAAGGCTGTTGCCACGTTCGAGCGCGCCCGCGCCTCGTCGCCGGGCAACACCGCCATCGACATCTACGTCATGCAGGCGCACCTTGCGGCGCGGCGCTACCCGGCGGTGATCGAGGCGGCGCGGGCGTGGCTCGCCGCGCATCCTGGAGATCAGCGCGTGCTCCGCCTCCAGTCCGAGGCGCTGCGACAGACGGGGCAGGGGGATGAAGGCGCGCGTCTGCTGACCGGTGCCCTCGACTCGCATCGCGGCGACGTGTCGGCGTACCTCGCGCTCGCCGAGTACTACATGCAGGTCGGGCGACTCGAACCGGCCGCCCGTGTGCTGCGCGAGGCGCAGGAGCAGTTCCCGTCGAATCTCACCGTGACGTTCCAACTCGGGGCCGTGTACGAAAGAGGGAAGCGGTTTGCCGACGCCGAGCGCACGTTCCGCCAGGTGCTGGCGAAGGACCCGCTGCACGCGCAGGCCTTGAACTATCTCGGGTACATGCTGGCCGACCGCGGCGACCGGCTCGACGAATCGCTCGGCTACATCAAGCGGGCGCTTCGGACCGATCCCTACAACGGCGCGTACCTGGACAGCCTCGGCTGGGTGTATTTCAAGCTGAACAAGTTGGGCCTCGCGGAAACCAACCTGCGGCAGGCGGCCGAACAGCGGGTGCGCGATTCCGCCGTTCAGGATCACCTGGGTGACCTGCTCTTCAAGCTGGGACGCTACCGGGAGGCCGCGTCGGCCTGGAAGCGCGCGCTCGAGGGCGACGGCGAGCAGATCGACAAGGCGGCGATCGATCGCAAGCTCCGGTCGGCCCTCGACCGGGCTGAGAAGCAGTGACGCCCCGCTCGGCTGGGGCCGCAGCGGGCGTGCTCCTTGCCGCGCTGTCCGCAGCGTGCGCACCGCGGGGCCTCGCACTGCCTGCGGGCGACGGCCAGGCGTTTCCGGACTTTTCGCCGGCGTTCGTGCAGGCCACCGCCGGGTGTCGGGCGGTGCGGACGCTGTCGGCGGAACTGGCAATCACCGGCCGGGTCGGCGGCGGGAATCTGCGAGGGCGCGCCACGGTTGGTCTCGCCGCGCCGGGACGCATTCGACTCGAAGGCATCGCGCCGTTCGGCCCGCCGGTGTTCGTGCTGGTGGCTGACGGCGCCAGTGCGATGCTGCTCCTCCCGCGCGACAATCGCGTCGTGCGCGACACGTCGCCGGCGGCGATCCTCGAGGCGTTGGTCGGAATCGAACTCGGCCCCGATGAGCTGCTGGCGATTCTGGCGGGTTGCGTGGCGCCGGATCCGCAGGCGACCGGGGCGCATCGGTTTTCGGGCGGTTGGGCCCGGGTGGACCTGGCCTCCGGTGGAGCGGTGTTCCTTCAGCAGGACCGCCAACAGGCGTGGCGCCTGCGCGCGGGCGTTCGTCCGCGGATGACGGTGGAGTACGACCTGGGGGCCGGTCCGGTTCCGGCGGTGGCGCGCGTGCGGTTCGACCCGGACGGGGCGACCGCGGCCGGCCTGCGCATCGCCGTCGCCCAAGCGGATATCAACGTGCCACTTGGCGCGGACGTGTTCGCCGTGAAGGTTCCCCCCGACGCCCGGGCGATGAGCGTGACCGAACTGCGGAACGCCGGGCCGCTGGGAGCAAAGAGGTAGACCCTCGGCTCCCGGCTCTGGGCCAGGAGCCGGCCGAGAGCCGAGGAGTCTGGCGCCGAGAGCCGACGATGTCCAGTTTCACCTATCACGCCCACGCGAAGGTCAATCTCAGCCTGAGGGTCATGGGACGTCGTCCCGACGGCTTCCATGAATTGAAGACGGTGTTCCAGTCGCTGGCCCTGCACGACACGCTGACATTCGAGCCGTGCGAGGGCCCGCTCACGCTCGACTGCCGCACACCCGGGATTCCGTTGGACAGCCGCAACCTGATCGTGCGTGCAGCGCAGTTGATTTGGCGAGAGGGAGCCGGCCGCGGTGGCGAGCCGGACGGCGTGCGCGTGACGTTGTCCAAGCGGGTCCCGGCGCAGGGCGGGCTGGGTGGTGGGAGTTCCGACGGCGCGGCGGCGCTCGTGGCGTTCGACCGATGGTGGGGCACCCATCTGCCGCGCACCGCGCTGTTCGCGCTTGGCGCCCGTCTTGGCGCCGACGTGCCGTTCTTCCTGTGCGGGGGCACCGCGCTCGGCCTCGAACGTGGGGACGAGATCTATCCGCTGGTGGACGCGACGGCGCGCTGGGTGGTACTGGTCTTCCCGCCCTTCGGCGTCTCCACGCCGGATGCGTTCCGGTGGTTCGACGAGGACAACGACGCACGCAGGGACACCGGCGTCGCCCTAATCGACACGGCGAAGGACCCCCGCGCCAGCCTGTTGCCGTGCGGTGCGAGCCTCCTGGCCTGCGACCAGATCGTCAACGACCTCGAGCCGCCGGTCACCCGCCGCCATCCCGAGATCGGCCACGTGCGTCGCCTCCTCGAACTGGCGGGCGCTGAAGACACGGCCATGACCGGCAGCGGCTCGACCGTCTTTGGTCTGTTCACCGTCAAGGTCGATGCACGCGGCGCCGCCGACCGCCTGACCGCCGCCGGCTGGAGTGCGCTCGTGACCCGGACGGCGACCAGGCGGCAGGCTCGCCTGCTTGTCTGATCCGTCTCCTCTCGTATACACTAACTGTTTGCGCCGCCGTTGTCGGGCCACGCCTTGGGGTACGTCTGCCTGGAGGGTACGCGCGGCAGCCGGCGACGGGTGATGGGGCGTGGCCAAGTGGTAAGGCTCGGGACTTTGGATCCCGCATCGAAGGTTCGAATCCTTCCGCCCCAGCCATGACGCGACGCAGAGGACCCCCGGGAGGATGTGAGGATGCACGGCTCGAGGGTGCGGGCATGAGGATGGCTTTCGCGGAGCTGAAAGTCTTTTCCGGCAGCGCACATCCCGAACTGGCCGCGGAAATTGCGGGTCATCTCGGGATTCCCATCGGTCAGGCGCGACTGAGCCGCTTTCCGGACACCGAGGTGTCGTTCCAGATTGACGAGAACATCCGCGGCACGGATGTGTTCGTGGTGCAGCCCACGAGCCCCCCGGTCGATCAGCATCTCGTCGAGCTGTTGATCATGATCGATGCGTTCCGCCGGTCGTCGGCCGCGCGCATCACGGCGGTGATTCCGTACTACGGCTACGCGCGGCAGGACCGCAAGGACAAGCCGCGGGTGCCGATCTCGGCGAAGCTCGTCGCGAACGTGTTGAGCGCCGCGGGGGCGAACCGGGTGCTGACCATGGACCTGCACAAGGCGCAGATCCAGGGCTTCTTCGACATTCCGGTCGATCACCTGTTCGCCGCGCCGGTCATCATCGAGCACCTGGCGCGTCAGCGGCTGCCGAACCTGACGATCGTGGCGCCGGACGCCGGGGGTGCCGAGCGCGCGCGCGCCTACGCTAAGCGGCTCGGGGCGGAACTGGCGGTCGTGGACAAGCGCCGCTCGCAGGAAACGGGCGCGGCGGAGGTGATGAACGTCATCGGTGGCGTCGAGGGTCGCACCTGCATCCTCCAGGACGACATCGTCGACACCGCTGGGACGATGCAGAAGGCGGCACTGGCGCTGAAGAAGAACGGCGCCGAACGCGTGGTGGCGTGCGCGGTGCACGGCGTGCTGTCCGGGCCCGCGATCGCCCGCATCGAGCAGTCGCCGATCGAGAAGATGATCGTCACCAACACGATCCGCCTGGACGACCAGCGGGCGCGGTGCGACAAGATCGTGGTGTTGTCGGTGGCGCGCCTGCTCGCGCAGGCGATCCGGAGCATCCACGAGGAGAGTTCGGTTTCATCGTTGTTTGTGTAGCATTCCCCGCGCGTCGCACGTCGCCGGGCGCCTGGAAGGACAGGATTGACACATGGAAGCCATACTTGAAGCCGTCAAGCGGGATCGGTTCGGCAAGAACGAGGCAGGGCGCATCCGGCGTGAAGGGCGGCTCCCCTCGGTGCTCTACGGGGGCGTGAAGGACGAATCGGGCAAGCCCGAGGCGCTGCCGATTTCGATCGAACCGAAGGACCTGATGCGCATCCTGCACTCGCAGTCGGGCGCCAACACCCTGATCACCTTGAAGGTCGACGACCAGTCGCCGATGGTGATGCTGAAGGAATACCAGCTCGACCCCGTCACGCACCACCTCCTGCACGCCGACTTCTACCGCATCGCGATGGACAAGGCGATCCAGGTCACCGTTCCCATCGTGCTGCGCGGCGAGGCGCCGGGCGTGAAGCAGCAGGGCGGCCTGCTCGACTTCGTCCACCGCGAGATCGAGATCGAGTGCCTGCCGGGCGACATCCCCGAGCACATCGAGGTGGACGTGTCGAACCTCATGCTGGGCCAGAGCGTGCGCCTGCGGGAGATCACCGAGAGCGTCAAGTGGAAGCCGTTGGCCGAGGTGGATCTCATGCTGATCCACATCGTCGCCCCGAAGGCCGAGGCCGAGCCGACGCCGGCCGAGGGTGAAGTGGCGGCCGTGCCGGCTGAGCCAGAGGTCATCAAGAAGGGCAAGACCGACAAGGAAGAGGAAGCGGAACCCGAGACGAAAGCCAAGAAGTAGCCGCGGGCGGCTCGATGAAGCTGATTGTGGGGCTCGGCAACCCGGGGAAGAAGTACCGCGACACGCGCCACAACATTGGCTTCGCGATCGCGGACGAATTGGCGCGGCGGTTCGGGACGACATTCGAGGCCGCGCCGGCCGAGGCGCTGATGGCGCGCGCCCGGTCGTTCGGTCCCGAGGGGACGCTGCTCCTCAAGCCGCTGACGATGATGAACCTCAGCGGCTTCGCGGTGTCGGAACTGGCCCGTTACTTTCGGATCGCGATCGGCGATCTGCTCGTGGTCGCCGACGACGTGAACCTGCCGCTCGGACGGTTGCGTGTGCGACCGGGCGGGTCGGCGGGTGGGCACAACGGCCTCCGGTCGATCATCGAGCAGTTGGGGACGCAGGAATTCGCGAGGCTGCGTGTGGGCGTCGGTCGCGGCGATCCTCGACGGGACCTGGCCGACTACGTCCTGGCCGGGTTCGACGCGGACGAGCGACCGGTGGTGACCGAGTCGATCGGGCGCGCGGCTGACGCGAGTGAGATGTTCGTCGCCGAGGGCATCGAGCGGGTGATGAACCGCTTCAACGGCCCGGCCGACGATGTGTCCGAGTAGGGGCGGGCCTCCGTGCCCGCCCAAGTGAGAGGACTCCAGCCGACTGTCAATCCAACCCTGTATTGACCCATCGGCTCCTTGCCACCGTGTGGTGGCCGTTGCTCGTTGACGTCCAGAAGGAGAATCATGAGCGCAACGCGACAGTACGAACTCGTCTACATTGTCTCGCCCGACGCGAGCGAGCAGGAGGTCACCGATCTGCACACGCAGGTCGAGGCCCAGATCGCCCGCATCGGCGGCGAACTGGTGAAGTCCGAGAACTGGGGCCGCCGCAAGATGGCCTACGAAATCGGGCCGCACAAGGAAGGTGTCTACGTCCTCGAGCTGATCAACGGTTCCGGCGAGCTGATGAAGGAGCTCGAGCGGCGCCTGCGGGTCAGTGAGAAGGTCCTGCGCTACCTCGTCGTCCGCGTGGACGAGGAGTTGCGGGCTGCCGAGCGCACCCGCTCGCGGCGGAAGGTCCGGACCGGGCCTCCCGGAGGCGAGGGAATGGGCCACGGAAGTGACTACTCTGACAGCGGCGACGACCGCGATGACGCGGAGGTATAGCAATGGCGGACGAACAGAGACGAGGTGGTGGTGGCGGGCGTGGCCGTGGAAGCGCGTCGCGCAATGCAGACAAGGGAACCGGGCAGCGGCGATCGCTCTTCCGCCGCCGCAAGGTGTGCAAGTTCTGCTCCGAGAAGATCGACTACATCGACTACAAGGACGTGCGGATGCTGATGCCGTTCGTGCCGGATCGCGGCAAGATCCTGCCGCGCCGAATCTCGGGCGTGTGCGCGCCGCACCAGCGCGCGCTGCAGACGGCCATCAAGCGGGCCCGTCAGCTCGCCCTCGTGCCCTACGTGACGGACTGAGAGGTGACGGACCATGGAAGTCATTCTGCGTGAACACATCGACAACCTGGGCCGCCGCGGCGACGTGGTGAAGGTGGCGGACGGCTACGCCCGCAACTTCCTCCTGCCGCGCAAGCTGGCCCTGCCCGTCAACGAGCAGAACCGCCGGCAGATCGAGCGCGAGCGCAAGGTCGCCGAGGCGCGCGAGCTGGCCGAGCGCCAGGATGCGGAAGCGATCGCCGCGAAGCTGGCGGCGGTCGAGATCGTCCTGGCCCGCCGCGTGGGCGAGAACGATACGCTCTACGGGTCGGTGACCTCGGCGGACATCGCCGACGCGCTGGCCGAGAAGCAGTTCGACATCGAGAAGCGGAAGATCGTTCTGCACGAACCGCTGAAGGCCATCGGCGAGTTCGAGGTGCCGGTCAGGATCCACCACGACGTGCCGGCGCACGTCAAGGTCAAGATCGTGGCGCTTGGCGCCGAGCACGCGGCTCCGGCCGCACCGGCGGCACCGCCAGCGCCAGCCGAATAGGTTGACAGGCGCAGGGGCGGGCCGCGAGCCCGCCCTTCACGCCTGTAACCGTTGTTGACGGGCGGCCATGAGGGTCGCCCCCGCGCCGGGCCCCTGCCCGTCCGCCGTTGGCGGTTGGCTTCTCACTTCTCCCTTCTCACTTCACCGTTCTGCGCTACCATGCCTGGTCCGGCTCGGTGATCCCCTATGGCCATGGTCGCGCTGCTGTGCCTCTACGGCACCTTCCTGTGGATTGGCGTCGTCGCGGCCCGGAGAGCGCGGGGCGGGGCGTGGAGCGATCTCCTCGTCGCGGGCCGTGCCATGCCACTGTGGCTCGCCGTCTTCACGATGACCGCGACGTGGGTGGACGGCGGCTACCTGCTCGGCACGGTCGAAGGGACCTTCAAGTCGGGACTCGCTCTGGGCGCGCAGGGCGGCCTCTGCTTCGGTGTGAGCCTGGTGCTCGGCGGCTTGTTCTTCGCCCGCCGGATGCGCCACTTCCGCTTCACCACGCTGATCGATCCGTTCGAAGCGCGCTTCGGCAAGCGCTGGGCTGTCGTCCTGTTGATCCCGGCGCTGCTCGGTGAGGTGTTCTGGAGCGCCGAACTGCTCGTGGCGATCGGATCGACGCTTGGCGTGATGATGGGCCTGACCCTGACGACGGCGATCCTGCTGTCCGCGATCGTGGTGACGCTCTACACGATGCTGGGCGGGATGTGGTCGGTCGCCTATACCGATGCGTTCCAGTTGGCCCTGGTGGCGCTCGGTCTCGTCGTCGCGGTGCCGTTCGTCTTCGCCGCCGCGGGCGGGATGGCGCATGCGTGGCAGACCTACGCGGCCGCACGGCCGTCGGGTGTCGGCCTCCTGCCGCCGCTTCGGGCGGCCGGCACATGGAGCACGCCGTCCATCATCAACTGGTGGGATGTCAGCGCGATGCTGATGCTCGGCGGGATTCCGTGGAACTGCTACTTCCAGCGGGTGCTCTCCTGCCAGACGCCGGCCAAGGCGCAATGGCATTCGATCCTGGCCGGGCTGCTCACGATGGCGTTCACCGTGCCGCCGCTCCTGATCGGCATCGGCGGATTGGGCGTGGCGTGGCCGGCGGACCAACTGGCGCAGATTCAGGCGCAGCCCGCCGAGGCGCTGCCGATGATCCTCCGCTACGTGACGCCCCCCTGGGTCGCGCTGCTCGGGCTTGGCGCGATCATCGGAGCGGTCACCTCGAGCTTCAGTGCATCGATCCTCTCCGCCGCGTCGATGTTCACCTGGAACTGCTGCTATCGGCTCTGGAAGCCCCGGCTCGGCGACGTGCAGTTGACGCGGCTGATCCGCCTGTCGATTGTCGCGCTGGGCGTGCTGGCCACCGTGCTTGCGCTGGATGTCCGGAGCGTGCAGACGCTCTGGTTCTTCACGAGCGACCTGATCTTCGTGCTGCTGTTCCCGCAGCTGGTCTTTGCGCTGTTCGATTCCCGCGTGAACCGCATCGGATCGATCGTCGCGTTCTCGGTGTCGCTGGTCCTGCGCCTGGGCGGTGGCGAGCCGCTGTTCGGCGTCCCGCCGCTGATTCACTACCCCGAACTCCTGGCGCGGTTCATCCCGGGCTCGGCGGCGAGCTGGTACGACCCGGCCGACGGATCGCTGCTCTTTCCCTTCAAGACGATGGCGGCGGCGACGGGCGTCGTGCTTCTGCCTGTCGTGTCGCGGCTGACGGGGCGCTGGGACGCGCCCCGCCCGCTGCGCAACGTGGAGGCGGCATGACACGCGCCCGCGTCCTCGCCTGGTGTGTGCACGCCTACACGGCGCTCGGCCTCGTGTGTGCGGCAGGTATCGCCGTACTCATCGTCGGGGGCGGCGACGCGGCGTTGCGCGCGGCATTCCTGGTCATGATGCTGGCGACGGCGATCGATGCCACCGACGGGTGGCTGGCTCGCCGTTTTCGCGTGAAGGAGGTCCTGCCCGGATTCGACGGCCGCCGCCTCGACGACCTGATCGACTTCCAGACCTACACGTGCCTGCCACTGCTCCTGCTGTGGCGCGCGGGCGTCCTCGGCGCCGCGAGCCCGTTGTGGATGCTCGTGCCCCTGGTCGCAAGCGCGTACGGCTTCTGCCAGGTCGAGGCGAAGACCGACGACAATTACTTTCTCGGATTTCCGTCGTACTGGAACATCGTGGCGCTGTATCTCTACCTGATCCGGCCGCCCGAGGCGTGGGTCGTCGTCGTGCTCGTTGGACTCGCCATCCTGACCTTCGCGCCGGCTCGCTACCTGTATCCATCGCACGCAGGTCCGCTCAGCACCGTCACGAATGTCCTCGCGTTGATCTGGGCTGTCGCGCTCGTCGTCATCGTCTGGCGCGGGCAAGCCGCGCCGTCCTGGCTGGTGCTCGTCTCGCTCGCGTTTCCGGCCTACTACATGCTGGCGTCGTGGACGGTCTCCGTTCGCCACTGGCGTGGTAGACTTTCTCCCTGACTCTCAACTTGACGCTCTGGGCTCTCGACTCTGGGCTCCAGGCGCCGCGCTCTCGACCGACGGCTCGTGGTTTCGACTGGCACTCCGTGGCCTCCGACTGACGCCCCGTGGCCTCGGGCTGGTACTCCGTGATGTCCGACTTCTGACTCCCGTGGCTGACCTCGCAAACGCTGCCGAACGTGTCCTTCCGCACAACCTCGAGGCCGAGCGATCGGTGCTCGGCGCGATCCTGATCCAGAACGACGCCTACAACCTGGCGGCCGAACTGCTGGTGCCGGAGGACTTCTACCGCGACGCGCACCGCCGGATCTTCGACAAGATCATCGCGCTCTCGGAACGCGGGGCCGCGGTGGACTTCGTCACGCTCAAGGAAGAGCTGGCACGCGCCGGTGATCTCGACGCCGTGGGCGGACCGGCGTACGTCGCGTCGCTCGTCGATGGCGTGCCGCGCGCGACCAACGTCGAGCACTACGCGAAGATCGTCAAGGAGAAGTCCGTCCTGCGGAACCTGATCTCCGCGGCCAACACCATCGTGGTCGATGCGTACGAGGCCGACCAGGACGCCGCCGAGATCCTCGACCGCGCCGAGCAGTCGATCTTCCGCATTGCCGAAGGGCGCATCCGTTCGGGGTTCGTGTCGCTCTACGACATCGCACAGGACAGTGTCGAGGCCATCCAGAAGGCCCACGAAGAGAAGCAGCTCATCACCGGCGTCCCGACGGGATTCGAGGAACTCGACAACCTCACGTCGGGCTTCCAGAAGGGCGACCTCATCATCGTCGCGGCACGGCCGTCGATGGGCAAGACCAGCCTCGCGCTCAACATCGCGCAGCACGTCGGCACGAAGGTCAAGAAGACGGTTGGCGTGTTCAGTCTCGAGATGTCGAAGGAGCAGCTCTTCCTGCGCATGTTGTCGTCCGAGGCCCAGATCGACGGCCACCGGCTGCGCACCGGGTTTCTGCGGACCGACGACTGGGAGATGCTGACGCACGCCCTCGGCGTGCTGGGCGAGGCCAAGGTGTTCATCGACGACACCCCGTCGATTGGCGTGCTCGAGATGCGCGCCAAGGCACGGCGCCTCGCGGCCGAACACGGCCTGCACCTCCTGGTGATCGACT
This sequence comes from Vicinamibacterales bacterium, assembly GCA_036504215.1. Lineage (NCBI taxonomy): Bacteria > Pseudomonadati > Acidobacteriota > Vicinamibacteria > Vicinamibacterales > Vicinamibacterales bacterium. The sequence continues at coordinate 112,109 of DASXVO010000056.1, forward strand.
ACATTCAGCTGATGCAGGGGCGGGGCCGCTTCGACAACCGCACTCAGGAACTGGGCGCCATCTCGCGTTCACTCAAAGGCCTGGCCAAGGAGTTGAGCGTTCCCGTCGTCGTGCTGTCGCAGTTGAGCCGCGCGCCGGAGGCGCGCTCCGACCACCGGCCTCTGCTCTCCGACCTCCGCGAATCGGGCGCCCTCGAGCAGGACGCCGACGTCGTATTGCTCATCTACCGCGAGGATGCCTACAACCGGGAAGCGGAGACGCAGGGCGTCGCGGAGATCATCATCGCGAAGCAGCGCAACGGCCCAACCGATACCGTGAAGCTCGCCTTCATCCGCGAACGCACGCGCTTCGAGAACCTCGCGCCCGGAGCCTAGCGATGAAGGATGAACGCTGACGGCTGAAGATCGTACAATCCCCCCGTGGTCCGCTGCACCGTCGCCCACGTCAATCTTGCCGCGCTTCAGGCCAACTACCGCGCCATCGAAGCCTTCCTCGACAGCCGAACGTCGCCGGAACGCCGTTCGCCGAACATCGTCGCCGTCGTCAAGGCGAACGCGTACGGCCACGGCGCGCGCCATGTCGCCCAGGCGCTCGAGCAGGCGGGCGCGACGATGCTGGCGTGCGCGGACGTCGAGGAGGGGATCGTCCTGCGGCAGGCTGGCGTGAAAGGGCGGATCCTGGTGTTCGGCGCCCTGAGCGTGAGCGACCTGGCGGGCCTGTTCGAGCACGACCTCACGCCGACCTGTTCGACGCCGGCCGCAGGACGCGCGCTGCAGGCGGCCGCGGCGGCGCGGAATCGTCGCCTGCGCTATCACCTGAAGATCGACACCGGCATGAACCGGCTCGGGTTCCGCCACGACAATCTTCAACGCACGCTGCCGGAGTTGTTTGCGAGCCCCAACCTCGATCTGGCCGCCGTCTACACCCATTTTGCGACGGCCGACGATCCGCTCGATCCGCTGTTCGACACGCAGCGCCGGCGCTTCGACGAGGCGATCGGGCGCCTCGACGCGATGGGCGTGCACCCACCTGCCCGCCACGCGGCCAATAGCGCCGCGCTCGTTCGCGATCCGCGCACGTGGTTCGACTTCGTCAGGCCCGGCATCCTGCTCTATGGCGTCGCGCCGTTCGGCACCGGGCTTCCGGTAACGCTGCGGCCGGTGCTTTCGCTTCGCAGCCGTATCGTCGCCGTGAAGAATGTGCGGGCGGGGGAGAGCGTCGGCTACGGCGGCCGCTTCGTGCCCGACACGCCGCGGCTCGTCGCCACCGTCCCGGCCGGCTACGCGGACGGGCTCGATACGCGGCTGGGCGGTCGCGGCCACGTGCTGGTGGCCGGCCGTCGGGCGCCGATAGTCGGCGCCGTATCGATGGACATGCTCGCGGTCGACGTGACCGGACTGCCGGCAGAGCCGGGCGACGAGGTCGTGTTCCTCGGAAGCCAGGGACACGACGAGATCACCGTCCGCGAGATGGCTGACGCGATCGGCACGATCCCGTACGAAATCCTGTGCCGCATCGGCGCACGGATCGAGCGGATATATGATGGGACGGACTGAGACAGGAGCCAGGAGCCAGAATTCAGAAGTGAGAATTCAGAAGTGAGCCGCGAGAACCCAGCAGGAAAAGCGCCGTCCCGGTAGGGGCGTAGCAGGCTGCGCCCGGGCCCGAAGATGAAAGACAAGAAATCGGTGTTCGTCTGCCAGGAGTGCGGGGCGCAGGCGCCCAAGTGGATGGGGCGCTGCGCCGACTGCGGAGCCTGGAACTCGCTCGTCGAGGAGCGCGTGCAGGAACCGGTGGCCCCAGGGGCCGAGGCAATCGGCGCGTCCCGCTACGCGTTGGCGAACAGGGGTGGCGCACGGCTGTACGCCGACATCCAGATGGCCGACGCGCCGCGGCTGCCGACCGGCATCGAGGAGTTCGACCGCGTGCTCGGCGGCGGCATCGTGCCCGGCTCACTGGTGCTGCTCGGCGGTGAGCCCGGCATCGGCAAGTCCACGCTCCTGCTGCAGGTGGCCGCCTCGTTCGCCAGGCGCGTGGGACCCGTGCTGTACAGCTCGGGCGAGGAGTCCGAGCATCAGGTGAAGTCGCGCGGCGAACGGCTGGGTGTCGGTGACGCGCCGCTCTATCTATTGGCTGAAACGTGCCTCGAGCGGATCCTCGAGGAAGCCGGCCGTCTGAAGCCGGCGCTGCTGGTGGTCGACTCGATCCAGACCGTTTTCTCGCTCAAGCTTCAGTCGGCGCCGGGCAGCATCGGACAGGTGCGTGAGGCAGCCACTCAGTTGCTCTTCACCGCGAAGGGCCACAACTTGCCGACGTTCCTCGTCGGCCACGTCACGAAGGAGGGCAGCCTCGCGGGCCCGAAGTCGCTCGAGCACATCGTGGACACGGTCTTGTACTTCGAGGGTGAGCACCATCACGTCCACCGGATCATCCGCGCGGTCAAGAACCGGTTCGGCGAAGTATCGGAACTCGGCGTGTTCGAGATGACAGGGACGGGCCTGCGGCCGGTGCCGAACCCCTCGCAACTCTTCCTTGCCGAGCGGCCCGCCGCGTCGCCCGGATCGGCGGTCGTCTGCTGCATCGAGGGGTCGCGTCCGATCCTGGTCGAAGTCCAGGCCCTCGTCAGCAGCAGCCTCTATGGGAACGCCCGGCGGATGGCGATTGGCGTCGACCAGAACCGCCTGTCGTTGCTGCTGGCGGTGCTCGAGAAACGGGCGGGCCTCAATCTGGTGGGCGAGGACGTGTTCGTCAACGTCGCCGGCGGCATGACCATCGACGAACCGGCCGCCGACCTGGCGGTGGCCTCGGCCATCACCTCGAGCGTCCGCAACCGCCCGGTGCGGCAGAAGACGGCTGTTTTCGGCGAAATTGGCCTGGCTGGCGAGATTCGGGCGGTGACTCAGGCTGCCCGACGTGTGAGAGAAGCTGCACAGATGGGGTTCACTCGCTGTATCCTTCCTAAAGGCAACATCGACCCGCGCGACCTGCCAGGCGGCGACGGGTGTCAACTGGTCGGCGTCGCAGGCGTTGGTGAAGCACTCGACGCGCTCTTCGAGTAGCCGTGTGTCCGACGACGGCGAGTTCGGTCGCCGCCGGCGGGGCGTATTCATCCTGTTGGTAGAAACGCGGGGGGGTCCCCGATGACGTGGTTCATACTCGCGCGTGTGCTGTTCGTCGCGGCGGTCGGCTTCACGGCCGGCCTGCTCCAGCCGTTGGCCAGCCTCGGGCTCGCGGCGGGCGCGACCGTGCTCGTGAACGTCCTGTTCGGGTTGGCGCTCGCCGGCCTGATCATCATCTTCGAACTCCGCCTCAAGGAGGCCCCGGTCACGACGATGCTCGGGGCGCTGCTCGGTGGCGTCGTCGGCCTGGCGATTGCCAAGACGATCGAGGCGGCGCTCGCCTGGGCAGACGCACGCGATGGTCGGGTCGCGTTCCTGCGTAGTCTGATCCTGCTCGTGCTGCCGTACCTCGGCACCGTCATGGGTGCGCGGAAGGGCGAGTGGCTCGAGCCGGCGCGCCTGATCGGCCTGTTCCGCGCGGCGGGTCCGCAGCGGCGCTACAAGGTGCTCGACACGAGCGTCATCATCGACGGCCGGATCGCCGACATCTGCGAGACCGGCTTCATCGACGGTGCGCTCGTCATCCCACAATTCGTCCTGAAAGAACTCCAGTTGGTGGCGGACTCGGCCGACGCGCTCAAGCGCAACCGCGGCCGACGCGGCCTCGACATCCTGCAGAAGATCCAGAAGATGTCGGGCGTCGAAGTGGTGATCTCCGACGTCGACTTCCCGGAGGTCCGCGAAGTGGACCTCAAGCTGATCGAGCTGGCACGCACGCTCCAGGGCAAGATCGTCACGAACGATTTCAACCTCAACAAGGTGGCGCAACTGCGCGGCGTCGAGGTGTTGAACATCAACCAGCTCGCGAACTCGCTCAAACCGGTCGTGCTGCCCGGCGAGATCATGAAGGTCTTCATCCTCAAGGAAGGCAAGGAGTACAACCAGGGCGTGGCCTACCTCGACGACGGGACCATGGTCGTCGTGGACAACGCGCGGAGGATGATCAGCAAGACGATCGACGTGGTGGTGACGAGCGTCCTCCAGACGACCGCGGGCAAGATGATCTTCGGTCGCTACATCGAGAGCATGCCTTCGTCTGCGGTATCGAATCCGCCCTTGCAGCAGGCGGGAGGCGCGCAGGCGGCCACGAACGCGGCCGGCACCGCATCGTCGGTGCCCTCTGGAAACGTCGCGCCGAAGTCAAACGGCCCCGCGCTCGCCGCCGCACCAATGGGTGGGGGAGACAAAGACAGGGCAGCGGAACGGAAGTGATTCCCCCCTTCCACTGGTGGCGCACTGTCTTCTTTCTCATCCCCGCGATCGCGGTGTACTCAATCGTGCTCGGCACGCTGTCGATCGCGTCGAGCCTGTTCGATCGGACGGGATTCTTCGCGCACCGCTGCGCGCGGGCCTGGTCGTGGCTGATTCTGCGGACGACCGGCGTTGAGGTGGAGCTCCACGGATTGGAGCGTCTCTCGCCCGGCACGACGTACATCTTCGTGTCGAACCACCAGAGCATCTACGATATCCCGATCATCTTCTGGAACATTCCCTGGCAACTGCGGATCATCGCCAAGGCGTCGCTCGGGAAGTTCCCGTTCCTGGGGTGGCACCTGAGCCGGACCGGGCACCTGCTCGTCGACCGGAAGAAGCCGGATCCACTGGGGATTCTGAAGCGCTGGAAGAGACTGGTCACGCAGGGCCTGTCCCTCATCGTGTTCCCGGAGGGGACGCGCAGCGCGGACGGGACGGTCGGGCGGTTCAAGGGCGGCAGCTTCCTCCTGGCAATCCAGGCCGGACTTCCGATTGTGCCGCTGTCGGTCAGTGGCAGCCGCCACGTGATGCTGAAGAACCGGCTCATGACGTGCCCCGGGCACGTGCGGCTGGTGGTCCACGACCCGATCCAGACGACGGACCTCGAAGAGACGGCGGCCGGGGCGCGGGACCTCGCGAAGCGGGTCCGCGAGATCGTCCGCGCGGACGTCGACGAACCTGTCCGCTGACCGGACGGGCGAGACGCCTGTCCCGCTCGCGCCCGGGAGCGGCGCCGGCACCCGTTGCATCTGCGTGTCACATGCGCCTATCCCTCTCTCCTGTGCTTTCGTCGGTCGTCACTCTCGCCGCCGTCGCATTCGACGAGGTTGCCGTCGTCGAGCACGAGCCGCGCCTGGACGCGCCTCTCGCCGAAGCCGAGGCGCGGGTGCGGCTCGAGCCGCCGGCCGAACGGGCGGCCGTGCGGGCGATGTACCGCGCGGTCGGCCTCGACCCGACCAGGCGGCGTCCCTCGTCCGAGGCGCTGCTTCGGCGCGTGATGGGCGGCGCGCCGCTGCCTCGCATCAACGCGCTGGTCGACATCTGCAACTGGTGCTCGCTCGAACTGCAGGTGCCCTACGGCCTGTACGACGCGGACAGGATCGAGGGGGACGTCGAGTTGCGGATGGGCGCAGCCGGCGAAGAGTACGCGGGCATCCGGAAGGACGTCGTCCACGTCGAGCGCCGGCTGACACTGGCCGACCGCCTGGGGCCGTTCGGAAACCCTTCCGCCGATTCGGCGCGAAGCATGGTGACCACCGCCACCACGAGGGTGCTGGCCGTCATCTACGCACCCCGCGAGTTGCCGTCCGAATTCGTGCACGCCGCGCTCGCGCTCACCGCGTCGCGCATCACCGAGTTTGGCGGGGGCCGCGAAACCCTCCGACTCGTCATATAATCAAAGGTTGCGCTATGTCTGTCTCCGCGATCATCGCAGCCGGAGGAAGGGGCCGTCGTCTCGGTGCCGACGTGCCGAAGCAACTGCTGTCGATCGGCGGCCGGCCGATGCTCGAGTGGAGCGTGCGGGCGTTCCTCGGTTGCGGGTGCGTGGACGAGGTGGTCGTTGTCGTGCCGCCCGATGTCGCGGAGGATCCGCCGTCGTACCTGCGAGGCGTCGGCGTGAAGGTGGTGGCCGGCGGGCTGCGGCGCCAGGATTCGGTGGCGAACGGCTTCGAGGCCACGTCGCCGGCGAGCGACGTGGTGGTGATCCACGATGCGGCGCGGCCGTTCGTGGACGCTCGGATGATCGCACGGTCGATCGACGCGGCCCGCGAGTCGGGGGCGGCGATCGCCGCGGTCGCGGCTCGCGACACGGTCAAGTGGTCGCCCGCCGGGACCGGCGATGACCGGCGTGTGATCGAACGGACGCTGCCGCGCGAGTCGGTGTTCCTCGCGCAGACGCCGCAGGCGTTCCGGCGCGAGGTGCTCCGCGACGCTGTGGCGTTGGGGCGTCAGGTGGATGCGACCGACGAGGCCGCGCTGGCGGAACGTGCGGGCCACCCGGTCCGGCTGATCGAGGGATCGCCGCGCAACATCAAGGTGACCACGCGCGAGGATCTCGCGATTGCGGAGGCGCTGTTGGACAAGCCGGGTTCGTCGCGGAGCGGGTTGCGGATCGGGTCGGGGTACGACCTGCACCGGCTGGTCGAAGGACGCCCGCTGATCCTCGGCGGCGTGACGATCCCGAGCGATCGTGGCCTCGCCGGGCACTCGGACGCCGACGCCTTGTGCCACGCGATCACCGATGCGGTGCTCGGCGCGGCCGCCGCCGGCGACATCGGCCAGCACTTTCCGGACGCCGACGAGCGGTGGCGCGGCGCGTCCAGCACCGAGTTGTTGCGGCAGGTGGTGGCGCTGGTCGCCGGCCGGGGCTACCGCGTCGTGAACGTCGACGCGACGCTCGTCGTGGAACGGCCCATGCTGGGGCCGTACCGCGCGGCGATGGTCGCGCGGCTCGCCGAGGTGCTCGGGCTGGCGCCCGACGCCGTGAGCGTGAAAGCGAAGACGAACGAGGGCGTCGACGCCGCCGGCCGCGGCGAGGCGATCGCCGTGCACGCGGTCGCGCTGCTCGAACGGGTGCCATGAGGCGTGTTCGCGCTTCCGGGTCTGGACAGACACATGAGAGTACGTTTCGCACCGAGCCCCACCGGTCACCTTCACGTCGGCAATGCCCGCACCGCCCTGTTCAATTGGCTGATGGCGCGGAGCAGCGGCGGGACGTTCATCCTCCGCATCGAGGACACCGACACCGAGCGGTCGACGCGCGAGTCGGAGGAGGCGATCCTCGACGACCTGCGGTGGCTGGGACTCGAGTGGGACGAGGGGCCGGACCATGGTGGGCCGCATGGACCGTATCGCCAGTCGGAGCGCCTGCGCCTCTACAAGTCGTATGCGAGCGAGTTGATTGAGGGCGGCCGCGCCTACCACTGCTTCTGTTCCGCGGAGCGGCTCGAAGCCGAACGTCAGGCGGCGCTCGCGGCCGGGCAGCCGCCGCAGTACTCGGGCGCGTGCCGTCACGTCGCACCCGCGGACGCCCGCGCACGCGTCGATGCCGGTGAGCCCGCGGTCGTGCGTTTCAAGGTCCCCGCCGATCGCGAAGTCGCGTACGAGGACCTGGTGCGCGGCAGAGTGGTCTTTCAGACGAGCGTCATCGGCGACCCGGTGCTCGTCCGGTCCGACGGCATGCCGGCCTACAACTTCGCGGTCGTGATCGACGACGCGCTGATGGAGGTGACCGACGTCGTGCGGGGCGAGGATCACATCTCCAACACGCCCCGGCAGTTGCTGATCTACGAGGCGCTCGGCTTCGCCGCGCCACGATTCGCGCACCTCTCGCTCGTGATGGGGCCCGACCACGCGCCGCTCTCGAAGCGGCACGGCGCGACCTCGGTCGCCGAGTTCCGCGCGAAGGGCTACCTGCCGGAGGCGCTGGTCAACTACCTCGCGCTCATCGGCTGGTCACCGGGCGGCGACGATGAACTGCTGCCGGTCGACGAGCTGGCGCGACGCTTTTCGATCGAGGCGGTCGGGCACAGCGCGGGCGTGTTCGACGAGGAGAAGCTCGCGTGGGTCGACCGCCATTACCTGAGAATGGCCGACCCGGCCCGCGTGACGAGACTCGCACTCGCGTTCTTCCGCAAGGACGGATTCGTCAGCGATCCGCGCGGGGCCGCGCTCGAGTACCTGACTGCCGTCGTGCCGATGGGATCGGGCTCCGTCGATCGTCTCGACGAGATCCCGGCCCGGCTGGCGTTCCTGTTCCGTTTCGATCCGGCACAGGCCCTCGCCAGGCCTGAGGTCGCCGAGGTGCTGGCGCACGACGGAGCACGCGCGGTGATCGAGTCCCTGGCGCGCGAGTTGTCCGGCGCACAGCGGTTGATCGACCGGGAACGCTTCCGTGCGGTGGTCGCCGCGGTGAAGCAGCAAACGGGACAGAAGGCCAAGGGGCTCTTCCACCCGATTCGCGTCGCGCTCACCGGCGAAGCGGGCGGTCCGGAATTGGATGTCGCCGTGCCGGCAATCGACCGCGGCGCCGAATTGCCGATCGATTGCGGGTTGGCGCCGATCCTGGGCTGCCGGGAGCGCGCGGCAGCCTTCGCGGCGGCACTGTCGTGATCATCTACGGCCTGAACCCGGTGATCGAAGCCTTGCGCGCTCGTCGCGTGCGGAGCCTTCGCGTCTCGGCTCGCGCGGACGGGCGCATGCAGGAGGTGCTCCGGCTCGCGGGCACCGCTCGGGTTCCCGTGCAGCACGTGGATGCTGCGGACCTCGATCGCGCCGCCGGCGGCGGCAGGCACCAGGGCGTGGTCGCCGAGATCGACCAGGCCCCGGAGTACGACGTTGGTGAGCTCGTTGCGCAGGCCGCGGCTGTCCCGCTGATCGTGGTGCTCGACGGCGTGGAAGACCCGCACAACTTCGGCGCGATCCTCCGCGTCGCCGATGCGGCGGGTGTCGATGGCGTCGTCCGGCAGACCAGACACGCGGCGGCGCTCGACGGGGCCGCGGCGAAGGCGTCGGCCGGAGCCATCGCGCACGTCAGGATCGCCACGGTGGTCAACATCGCCAGGGCGATCGAGGAACTGAAGGCGGCGCGTGTCTGGACCATCGGGCTGGCGGGGGACGCCGCGGAGCGATATAGTGGATTGGATCTGACCATGCCGACGGCCTTCATCTTGGGGGCCGAGGGCACCGGCCTTCGGCGCCTGGTCAGGGAGAAGTGCGACCACCTCGTGTCGATTCCGATGGGCGGACACGTGGACAGCTTGAACGTGAGCGTCGCCGCGGGGGTCGTGTTGTTCGAGGCGGCGCGACAGCGGGCGGCGGCCGCCCGGCGGCAGGGGTAGGCAACCGGAGGGTCGCGGGTACCGTCCGGGCGGCCTGGAGTGTCGGGCCGGAGGCTCTTGCCAGTTGCCCATTGGCACAGGATGTGCTACATTAAGTCCTTTCGTCTGGCTGGCGTAGCTCAGCCCGGTAGAGCAGCTGATTTGTAATCAGCCGGTCGGGGGTTCAAATCCCTTCGCCAGCTCCATCGGCCTGGCGGGCGATGCGTGTCGGTCGCGAGACGAGCGCCCGCAGGGACGAGACCGACCGACGATGGGGTGGCCCTGGCGCATGGGTACGACGACAGAGGCAATCGGCCGGATGGCCCCCCGCGAGCGAGAGGGTTGGCGAGGTTGCAGAGCGGTCAAATGCAACAGACTGTAAATCTGTCGCCCCAGTGGCTTCGGAGGTTCGAATCCTCCCCTCGCCACCAGCCTTCGCTCGGAGATGCAGGCGGAGGCTGCCACGCCGCACCGGCGCTTCGCGCCGCGTAGGCGGGCAACCGAGAGTGGTTTTCCGGGCTTCGGCCAGGCAGGCAAGACCGGGTCGCGCGGACATCAGCGACCCTCGAACGTCGGAGAGACAGGCGAGATCGCATAGCGAGCGAGTCTCGTCGAAGCGGCGCGAGACGGAGCGTCGCGAGACGGAGCGTCGCGAAGGCGGACCAGTGAGCGGGAGTAACTCAGTGGTAGAGTCACAGCCTTCCAAGCTGTTGGTCGCGGGTTCGATCCCCGTCTCCCGCTCCAGACTTCGCTCGCGAAGCGAGTGAAGTCTGTCCCGCCGAAGCGTTTGCCGCGAGTGACCGGCGAACGCGAAGGCGGACGGAGTATTCGCAGTCCCGTTGCCGATGTAGCTCAGTAGGCAGAGCGCGTCCTTGGTAAGGACGAGGTCACCGGTTCGAGCCCGGTCATCGGCTCCAGTTCAGCCCGTCACGCCGTAGCGGGTGCCGCGTCAGCGGTGCCCGCGAAGGCGGGCGACCGTGAGGATCACGCGCATGGCGAAAGAAAAATTTGACCGCTCGAAACCGCACGTGAACGTTGGGACGATTGGCCACATCGACCACGGCAAGACCACCTTGACGGCGGCGCTGACGAAGGTGGCGGCGGACAAGGGGTGGGCGAAGTATGTGTCGTAT